>NZ_JAGGQY010000098.1:36609-41578 GCF_018613105.1 Bacillus sp. ISL-77 | reverse complement strand
TTTGTCTACAATCTGAGGCTTTGTAATCCAAAGCCCTTCCTTTATTAGTATTTAATTAACGTGTACTTCTTTTTACCTCTTCTGATAATCGTAAACTGCCCTTCAATCCGATCGGTTTCCGTTATTGCATAAGAGGTGTCAGTAATTTTTTCCCCATTAACGGTGACGGCACCATTTGAGATATCTTCGCGTGCTTGACGCTTGGATGGGGAAATTTTCGCCGCAACCAAAAGATCGACCAAATTCTCCTCATTTTGTGAAGTATAAGCTGGTACATCTTTAAAGCCCTGCTGGATTTCCGCAGCAGAAAGACTTCTTACATCCCCACTAAATAACGCTTGAGAAATTTTGATTGCCTGTTGTAAGGAATCTTCACCGTGAATCAAACGAGTCAGTTCTTCAGCTAAAACCTTTTGTGCCTCTCGGAGATGAGGCTCTTCCTGAACAGCTTTTTCTAATTGTTCAATTTCCTCATGCGAAAGGAATGTAAAAATCTTTAAGTATTTCACCACATCTGCATCAGCTGTATTAATCCAGAACTGGTAGAACTCATACGGGGTAGTTTTTTCAGGATCTAACCAAACTGCACCACTTTCCGTTTTCCCAAACTTTGTACCATCTGCTTTTGTCACAAGCGGAATGGTTAACCCAAATGCCTTCGAGCCTTCTGGCTGAACTTTGCGGATTAATTCCAATCCTGAAGTTATGTTCCCCCACTGGTCACTTCCGCCAATTTGTAATTTACAGTTGTGATGCTCATATAAATGAAGAAAATCCATCGCTTGTAAAATGGTATAGGTGAATTCTGTAAACGAAATACCCGTCTCAAGCCTTGATGCAATGGTATCCTTCGCTAGCATGTAATTGACACCGATATGTTTGCCGATATCACGCAAGAAGGTAACGACATCCATTGAGCCTGCCCAATCATAGTTATTAACCATGATTGCTCCGTTTTCACCTTCAAATTCGAAAATAGATTCAAGTTGCTTCTTGATACCTGCTACATTATCCTGCACTGTTTCTAGTGTTAACAGCTTTCGTTCTTCACTTTTACCACTCGGATCACCAATCAAGCCTGTTGCTCCTCCGACTAACACAATCGGAAGGTGGCCAAGCTGCTGAAATCTTCTAAGTGTTAAAAATGGCAGCAAATGGCCGATGTGCATACTATCTGCAGTTGGGTCAACACCACAATATAAAGAAATTTGCCCCTTGTTTAATGAATCCTTCAAACCTTCTTCATCCGTTTGCTGGTAAATGATTCCTCTCCATGCCAAATCCTGTATTAAATCCATCCTATTCCCTCCAATTTGGTAAAAAAATAAAAACGCCCCTGCAAAAATGCAGGGACGTAAATTTACGCGGTACCACCCAGCTTGAGGAAAATTCCTCCAACTCAAAAAATTAACGGTTTAGACCGTTCTCCGCTACAAAAAAATCATTTTCACAGAGAAAGCTCAGGGGAGTAATTCATTCTTCTATATGCATCAGCTTTCACCACCGCTGACTCTCTTGAAACAGGGATAGAAGAACTACAGTTGGTTCCCTTCACAGCTTTATTATTAAATTAATGTATAGCTTTTTTTACCATATTTCAGTTCCCTTGTCAAACTTAACTGGAAATTTCAGATAAATGTAGAACTTTGTCAGTTTTTATACCTTTGGTATGCTATAATGTACTTGATTTTAGATGAGGTGATACTATAGATGGTTGAAAAATTACAAGCATTGATAGAAAAAGCAAAATCCGTTCTGAACATATTTACCCATAAAAGAACAGTTAAAAGTGCACGAATCACATATCAAGTAGTTTGGAATCTGTTACTCCTTGTATTAACAGTCGTCATTCTTGGCGGATCATTTGCGACAGGTGTTGGTGCGGGTTATTTTGCTTCACTTGTAAAAGATGAACCTGTTCGCTCGTATGACAGCATGAAAAAAGATATTTATAACTATACGGAAACTTCTGAGTTATATTTTTCGGATAATGTTTATCTTGGTAAACTTCACACCGACTTGGAACGGGAAGAAGTAAAATTGGACGATGTATCAAATGATTTAGTCAATGCGGTAGTTGCAACCGAAGACGAATACTTTTACAAGCATAAAGGCGTTGTCCCAAAAGCTGTATTTCGGGCCGTTTTTCAGGAAGTGACAAATTCTGCTGTTCAATCCGGCGGTAGTACGTTAACACAGCAATTAATAAAAAATCAAATCTTAACAAATGAGGTCTCGTTTCAAAGGAAAGCCAATGAAATCTTACTTGCTCTTCGTTTAGAGAAATTTTTTGATAAAAAAGACATTCTTGAAGCTTATCTTAATGTGTCTACCTTAGGAAGAAATTCGTCTGGACGAAACATTGCTGGTGTTCAAGCAGCGGCAAAAGGGATCTTTGGTAAAAAGGCGAGTGATTTAACACTTCCGCAAGCTGCCTTCATTGCAGGATTGCCTCAAAGCCCGTTTGGATATACCCCGTTTACACGGGAAGGGACGATAAAAGAACCCCAATATCTCGAACCAGGTCTCACACGGATGAAAACCGTCCTAAAGAGAATGTTTGACGGTGGCTATATTAACGAGCATGAATATGCGCAAGCCTCTGCCTACGATATTAAAAAGGATTTTATCAAACCGGTTGCAAATCCACTGGAAAAATACCCATGGCTAACAGTCGAAATTGAAAAGCGGTCGATTGAAGTCCTGACCACTGTCTTAGCAAAAAATGATGGGATTTCAGAGAAAGAGTTAAAAAACGATGACAATCTTGCTTATAAATATCAAATATTAGCTCGAAATGCTTTGCGTCAAAATGGATACCAAATTCATTCGACAATAGACAAAAAAATATACGATGCGATGCAAAAGGTTAAGGATAATTATCAATATTACGGACCCGATAAGCCTCAAGAAAAGAAGGATCCTGAAACTGGAGAAATAACAACAGTTATGGAACCTGCTGAGGTTGGGGCAGAACTGATCGAAAACAAGACTGGAAAAATTATCAGTTTTGTCGCTGGACGGAATTATGATGATCAACAGCTAAATCACGCGACCAGTGCCATCAGACAAAACGGTTCTACCATGAAACCACTTCTTGTCTATGCACCCGCGATTGAGTTAGGAAAAGTTGCTCCGGGAACACCGCTGCCAAATGTAGCCTTAAGTCTTGCACCCGGCAGAAGTGATCCTTGGCCGCAAAACTATGACTATCGGTATAGCGGACTGGTTTCAGCAAGATATGCACTAGCGAAATCCTATAACGTACCAGCGGTTAAACTTTACAAGAGTATCGTTGACCAACGTCCCGCCAAGTATCTTGAAAAAATGGGATTTACCTCTTTAAGAAAAGATGATTATACCAATCTAGCTACTTCGATTGGATCGATGACAAATGGGGTAACCATCGAAGAAAATACGAATGCATTTAGTACCTTTGCTAATGATGGAAAATTTATTGATGCCTATATGATTGATAAAATTGTCGATAAAAATGGCAAAGTTATCTATCAGCACGAAGTGAAACCTGTTAATGTCTTTAAGCCGCAAACAGCCTATTTAACGATTGATATGATGCGTGACGTGGTAAAGATGGGAACGGCAGCAGGAGTTAGAAGCAAACTAAATTTCAGTGCGGACTGGGCTGGGAAAACGGGGACAGGAAATCAATATATTGACTCTTGGTTCGTTGCTTCAAACCCTAATGTCACCTTTGGTCTTTGGAGAGGGTATGATACACCAAAATCGCTCCAGACATCCGGTATGCCCTATAGTTCACGGACCAATAACTTATGGGCTCAGTTAATGAACGCTGCCTATAAAATTAAACCTGATCTAATTGCTCCAAAGAAGTCATTTAAAATGCCAAAAGGAATCGTGCAACGTTCTTATTGTGCTGTTTCCGGAATGCTGCCTTCCGAGGCATGTTCAAAAGCAGGCTTAATCGAATCAGATTACTTTAATGTCAATAATGTACCAACAAGAGTTGATGATAGCTTAATTGAAGGAAAATATGTTATGGTTGGCGACAAAAAATATTTGGCCTTGGATTCTACACCAAAAGAGTTTGCCCAATTTGGTCTCATTTTAAATCCCGATTTTATTAAACGAATTGTTGGAAATAACTTCTATAATTATAGACAACTAATTCCACAGAAAGAGCGCTGGGGTAAAATTCTCGTATCAAGTGCCAAAATGTCCGATAACGGGAAGAACCCTGACAGTGTCAGCTTAAAAGTAGAAGGGAATACATTAACATGGTCAGCATCTGGTGATAATGATGTTGTCGGTTACCGAGTCTATCAAGGTGGATTAGTTTCAGCAAAAGTAGGCAGTGTGATCAATGGCTCAAAACGATCATTTCAAGCTGGTACTGGTATCTATTATGTAACGGCGGTCGATATTGCTGGTAGAGAGTCTGCTCCATCGAATCTGGTTGAGGCTGGAGTAAAAATAACACCACCACCAGTAGATCCTACTAAACCTTCGGTACCGAAAGACCCTGCTAAACCTGCGGTACCGAATGGCCCTAATGTTCCAACTAAACCGACTGATCCAACAACAACACCGTAAATATTTTAAAACCGCACCGATAGTGGTGCGGTTTTTTCTGCTTTTTTTGGAATGGATGAAAAATTTTAATGTACTATCCAATTTACGATAAGAACAAGATATTAAGCCGTTGAAGGGTGCTTATATATTTGGTTCTGCCGCGACTAGCCTAAAAGTGAGTCATTGACCTGAAAAGTGAAAGCCCTGCTCATTTACGCATACCCAATAAAATGAGATCTCACGGTTAATGAGGACCTCGTTCATTTACCCATAACCAATAAAATGAGATCTCACGGTTAATGAAAGCCTTGTTCATTTACCGATTACCAATATAACAAGCTCTTACGGTCAATGAAAGCCCTGTTCATTTACCGATTACCAATAAAATAAGATCTCACGGTCAATGAAAGCCCTGTTC
>NZ_JAGGQY010000098.1:0-36519 GCF_018613105.1 Bacillus sp. ISL-77 | reverse complement strand
GTTCATTTACCGATTACCAATAAAATAAGATCTCACGGTCAATGAAAGCTGCTTCATTTAGCCAGAAGTGAAAAAATGAGACTTCCTTCGGCATTTTATCCGCCACTCTCTTTTTTAACCAACGCCCTATCCGAGCACTCTACTAAATAAAGCAAAAAGCCAGGCACTAGCCTGGCTCAAGTCATTGTCTTTTCCCATTATGGAGGACTGGCCTTTAATCTTCCATCGTAGAAAGGTCACCTGTTGGCAGGTTTAGTTCCCATGCCTTTAACACACGTCTCATGATTTTCCCGCTTCTTGTTTTCGGCAGCTTATCGCGGAAATCAATTTCCCTTGGTGCTGCATGAGCGGCAAGACCTCTTTTCACAAATTGCCTGATTTCTTCTTTTAGTTCGTCCGTTGGAGCATAGCCGTCTCTGAGTGCAATGAAGGCTTTAATAATTTCACCACGAACTGGGTCTGGTTTACCGATGACACCGGCTTCAGCAACGGCAGGATGCTCGACAAGCTTGCTTTCTACTTCAAACGGTCCTACGCGCTCCCCTGAGGTCATAATAACGTCATCGACACGGCCCTGGAACCAGAAATAGCCCTCTTCATCCATGTAAGCAGAATCGCCTGAAACGTACCAATCGCCTGGCATAAAGTAAGATTCATATTTCTCTGGATTATTCCAAATTGTATTCATCATGGAAGGCCAGCCTTTTTTAATCGCGAGGTTCCCCATCCGATACGGCGGAAGTTCATTCCCTTGATTATCAACAATCGCTGCTTCTACACCTGGAATCGGTTTCCCCATTGAACCTGGTTTAATTTCCATACAAGGATAGTTACTAATCAATTGCGCACCAGTTTCTGTCATCCACCAGTTATCATGAATTCGCTTATTGAATACTTTTGCCCCCCATTTAACAACTTCAGGGTTTAATGGTTCCCCGACGCTTAGAACATGACGGAGACTGCTTAGGTCAAATTTCTTAACCAATTCATCACCTGCACCCATTAACATTCGGAATGCTGTAGGAGCACTGTACCAAACGGTTACACCAAAGTCCTCAATCATTTGATACCAGGATTCTGGACTAAATCGACCGCCTACAATTACGTTCGATGTCCCTGTTAACCACGGCCCAAAGATACCGTAAGAAGTACCAGTTACCCAGCCTGGGTCAGCAGTACACCAATAAACATCATCCTCTTTTAGATCGAGCACCCATTTAGCTGTTTGGTAATGCTGAAGCATGGCATTATGTACATGCAATACGCCTTTTGGTTTTCCTGTTGAGCCTGATGTGTAGTGCAGGATCAAGCCGTCCGTTCTGTCAACCCATTCAATTCGAAGATCCTTGCTAGCGGCTTCAAATTTTTTCAAAAAGTCAATGTATCGGCCTTGTTCATCAACATTATTACCGATAAGGAAAATATGCTTCAGTGCAGGCAGGTCTTGAACAGGTACCCGGTCCAACAGTTCAGGTGTCGTGACTAAAACCTTCGCTTCACTGTCTTGCAGACGGTCCCTGACAGCCCCTTCCATGAATGCTTCAAATAAAGGACCAACAATAGCCCCAAGCTTGATTGCACCCAAAACGGTAAAGTAAAGTTCTGGAGAGCGCGGCATAAAAATAAATACACGGTCACCTTTTTCTACATCCCCGTAAGTTTTTAACACATTGCCCGCTTTGTTTGATAGATCTTTCATTTCTTTAAAGGTGTACTTCTCATTTCTTGAACCATCACGATAGTATAGTGCAACTTTATTTTTCCGGAAGGTTTTCGCGTGACGGTCAATGGCCTCATACGCCATATTGACAAGCCCCGTTTCACTCCATGTAAATTCCTTTTCTGTTTCCTTCCAGTCGAAATGCTTGTACATTTCTTGATAATTACCTAGATTATGATCCCCTTGCACAACTGGCAACGCTTCCACTTTCATACAATCTCCCCCTTTGACCTTATTTTAAATTATTATAGTACAAATAATAACTATTCACAATTTTTAAAAAAGTACTATATTATTATTCTTTTATATTTATACATAAAATGTCAATAATTTTTTACCATAAGACAGAAAATTTTGTGAAGTTACTATTCTGTAATAGATTTTATGTATAATAGAACTATAATTAGAAAGATTTTTCCAGGGTAGGTGACCGTATGGAACACAAAAAGACATACAATGCCAAACAATTAAAGACACCTCACGGGTCTATAATTGTTGAAGGGCCTATTACTTCAGATAAACTTGCTGGCTATGAATTTCACGAGAACCTCACTGCCTTCCGCCCTCCTGCACAGCAGCATCAGGCTTTAATTGGTATTGCTGAGCTTCCAGAAGGTAGAATTATTATTGCAAGGAACAGAAACACAATTGTCGGATATGTTACTTTTCTATATCCTGACCCGCTTGAACGATGGTCAGAAGGCAAAATGGATAATTTAATCGAATTAGGTGCCATCGAGGTGATTCCTCAATTTAGGGGATGTGCAGTCGGAAAAAGCCTATTAATTGTCTCCATGATGGATGATGCGATGGAAGATTATC
Organism: Bacillus sp. ISL-77; assembly: GCF_018613105.1. Lineage (NCBI taxonomy): Bacteria > Bacillati > Bacillota > Bacilli > Caryophanales > Bacillaceae > Bacillus > Bacillus sp. ISL-77. The sequence goes on along the minus strand of NZ_JAGGQY010000098.1, from coordinate 33,977 downwards.
TTACCATCACAACAGAGTACTATTGGCACTGGGATTTAAAAGGTACCAAACTAAATGTGTGGGAGTATAGGAAGATCATGGAAAAAATGATGAATGCGGGTGGCCTTGAGTGGTATGCAACCGATGATCCTGAAATTTGTTCACACCCTGCTAATTGTCTCATGGCTAGGATGGGAAAAAGAATCGATATGGAAACCATCCAAAAATTTGACCGTCTCAGATTTATGAACCGGTTTATGTATTAATCATTTTAATGATATTTTGGTAAGGAGGATTTTCTGATGATTGTAGAACAAATCATGAAAATAGATGTTGCAGTACTTCTGCCAACAGATACCATTGCGGATGCAATCCAATTAATGGAGTCAAGAAAAATCCGCCATATTCCTATAATTAATGAGGAGAAACATTTAGTTGGTCTTGTCACTGTTTCGAAAATACATGAGGCAACTCCATCTATTTTTCATGCCAATGAGCATCCAGAGGATATGAAAAAGCCACTTGATGCGATTATGGAACGAAATGTCATTACAGGCCATCCTCTTGATTTCGTCGAGGAAGTGGCAGGTCTCTTCTATGAGCATAAAATCAGTTGTCTGCCGATCATAAATAACCGGGAATTGGTTGGAATTTTGACCGAAACAGATTTGCTGCGGACATTGGTTGAATTAACAGGGGCCCATCAGCCAGGATCACAAATTGAAATTAAGATTCCTAATCTTGCGGGTAAACTCAGTGAAATCACTGCTGTTATTAAGAACCGGAAAGCAAATATATTGAGTGTATTAGTTTACCCTGATAAAACAGATGAGCAATATAAAATACTTGTGATAAGATTGCAAACTATGAATCCCACTGTATTAATTCAAGACCTTAAACAGGCTGGCTTTCATGTATTATGGCCAAACCTTCCGGGGATTTCAATATGAGCGATAAGTGTTCCTTTATTTTTTCAGACGAGCTGCTGAAATATAAATTCAGCAATCAGCATCCTTTTGACCAATTCCGGCTTAAGTTAACAGTGGACCTATTAGAGAAGATTAATGCTCTTAATCCAGATGATGTCATCCCGCCAAGAATGGCATCTACGGAAGAGTTAGCCTTAATACACGACCTAAGTTACATAGAAGCAGTAAAAAAGGCAGGGAATGGCCAATTGCCACAAGAGATAGCAGAAAACTATGGCCTTGGGACGGAAGACACTCCTATATTCCCTAGCATGCATGAAGCGAGCGCCTCACTTGTTGGGGGGACATTAACGGCCGTCGATCAGGTTATGACTGGAAAGGCACTTCACGCTCTTCATCTTGGCGGAGGATTGCATCACGGATTCAGAGGAAAAGCATCTGGATTTTGTGTTTATAATGATAGCTCGGTAGCCATCAAATATCTTCAGGAAAAATATAATGCTCGTGTCTTATATGTGGACACCGATGCACATCATGGAGATGGGGTTCAATGGTCCTTTTATGATGATCCAAGCGTATGTACCCTGTCGATCCATGAGACAGGAAGATATTTATTTCCAGGTACAGGCAATGTAAATGAGCGCGGTCAAGGGTTAGGCTATGGCTATTCCTTTAACATCCCCGTTGATGCCTTTACCGAAGATGAATCGTGGCTGCAGGTCTACACACATGCGTTTAGAGAAGTGGCTGAGTTTTTTAAACCGGATGTGATTCTAACCCAAAATGGTGCAGACTCCCATTATTTGGACCCTTTAACACACCTTTCTTCAACAATGAAAATCTATCGAGAGATACCAAGGCTTGCACATGAAATTGCCCATCAGTATTGTAACGGGAAGTGGATTGCTGTCGGCGGCGGCGGTTATGATATCTGGAGGGTAGTTCCAAGAGCATGGGCCCTTATTTGGCTGGAAATGATAGAAAACTCAAACTGTTATGGCAGTTTACCTAAGGAGTGGTTAGCTTCCTGGCAGAAGGAAGCTCCTGTTTCGTTATCAAAGGAATGGGACGATCCAGACAACTTATATACTCCCATCCCTAGAAAAGCAGAAATTACCGAAAAGAATTTATTAACCCTAGAAAAAGCACTTTATCCGATTCGAAGTCAGCAAAAGAGCGAGTCCGTATAAAAAAATGGGGTGGCCAACATGTGGCCACCCATTTTTTTACTTTGTTGATTGTCGGTGTTCAATCCGATGTGGGAGAACCACAATTTGTTCTGACACCTTTTCTTTGTTCATTAATTTGGTTAAGAGCCGCATTGCAACCGCGCCAATATCATATAATGGCTGAACAATGGTTGTTAGCTGCGGGCGCACCATTAGTGATAGCCTTGTATTGTCAGATGTGATAACCTCAAAATCTTCAGGGATCTTATAGCCTTTGTCCTCTGCACCATGGACAACGCCTAGTGCCATCTCATCAGAACCCACTAAGATGGCTGTAGGTCGGTCTGCCACTTCAAGAAGTTTTTCTATCGCTTCAATCCCAGAATCGTACGTATAATCTCCTTCAACCACAAGTTCTTCATTATAAGGAATACTGGAATCTTGTAATGCCCTTTGATACCCTCTCAACTTCTTGAACGTATTTTTAGGTTCATGAAGAGGTCCAACTACAAAGGCAATATTCTTATGACCTTTTTCTATAAATTCCTTGATTGAGTCATATACAGCTTCTTCATAATCAATATTTACAGAAGGCATCTTGTTTGATTCTTCAATCGATCCTGCCAACACAATCGGTACCGGTGATTTTTCAAATTCCTCCACATGTTCGGCTGTAATATTACCACCCATGAAGACTAATCCATCCACTTGTTTACCGAGCATAGTATTAAGCAAATGTAATTCTTTATCTTTGTTTTGGTCGGAATTACTTAAAATGATATTGTACTTATACATCGTTGCAATATCTTCAATCCCACGGGCTAATTCGGCAAAAAAGATATTTGAAATATCTGGAATAATAACTCCAACTGTAGTAGTTTTTTTGCTTGCCAATCCTCTAGCGACAGCATTTGGACGGTAGCCTAATCTGTCAATAACTTCTAACACCTTTTTGCGGGTCACTGGCTTTACATTTGGATTTCCGTTAACCACACGGGAAACGGTTGCCATTGAAACACTGGCTTCTCTTGCTACATCATAAATAGTAATATTCACTTAACACACTCTCCTAAAACGAACATCGTTTTCTTTATTTTACATCAGCTTGTATAAACTTAAACATTTAGTTTTTGTTTTTGTTTGTGAGAACGTAAACAATCTTTAATATGTATTTAATGATACGACAAGAAGATTAAAGCCGCAATTGCATTTGTCAACATTTTTTGCTAAATAGCTAAATATTATCAAAAAAACCTCCTGCAAAGGAGTTGCAGAAGGTTTTTCATAAAACTATCTACTTGAAATTAGAGTCGAACATAATTGGATGCAAGCAGTTCATTATAGAATTTATCAAACTGATTAAGATCCATTTGCTGCTTTTGATCCGAAAGTGCCACTGCTGGATCTGGATGAACCTCTGCCATAACACCATCTGCACCAATTGCTATCGCGGCTTTCGCACATGGCAATAATAAGTCTCTTCTACCTGTAGAATGCGTTACGTCAACCATTACAGGTAAATGTGTTTCTTGCTTTAAAATAGGTACTGCTGATATATCTAGAGTGTTTCTTGTAGCACGTTCGTAAGTCCTTATGCCACGCTCACAAAGGATGATTTGCCCATTCCCTTGAGCCGCAATGTACTCGGCAGCATTGATAAATTCTTCGATTGTAGCCGCAATCCCTCTTTTTAACAGAACAGGTTTTTTGACGGAACCTGCTGCTTTTAACAGTTCAAAGTTCTGCATATTACGTGCCCCAATTTGAATGACATCGATATAGTCACAAGCCATTTCAAGATCAGCAGGGTTAACAATTTCACTAATAACAGCCATATCAAATTCCGTTGCAACACGTTTCAAGATTTTTAATCCCTCAACACCTAGCCCTTGGAAATCGTAAGGAGATGTTCTAGGTTTGTAAGCTCCGCCACGTAATAGGTTTAATCCTTTTTCTTTCATTGCTTTTGCTACAGTTGCCACTTGCTCATATGACTCGACTGCACATGGACCAAAAACGAAGTGTGGTTTGCCATCGCCAATATTTTCACCCTTTAAGGTAACAATGGTGTCTTCAGGCTGCTTTTTTCTGGAGACAAGTAAGGCTTTACTATGGTCATCCTGTTGCAGATCAAGACCAGCTTTAAAAATCTCTTTAAAAATATGATCAATGGTCGAATTTTCAAAAGGGCCATCATTATGCTCTTTGATAATATCAAGCATTTTTCTTTCACGGACTGGATCGTAACGGTAAACCCCTTGGTTTTCTTTAACCCGCCCTATATCCTGAACGAGCTGTGCTCTTTCATTAATTAACCTCAACAATTCTAAGTTTAGTTCATCGACACGCGACCTCAATTGTTCTAATTCAATTTTTTTGCCCATCCTTCGTCCCCGTCCTTCCTTTGCTAATCAGAACTCTTTAAAATAAAGCTCTGAATGCCTTTTTTCTTCTGTCATTATAATATCGGTTCAAGTTTAAGAATTTAAATATTATAACAATTTAATAATTAGGCCTTATTATAGCGGATAAATATTTGTTTGTCACTTGTTTTTTCTTTAATGATTAAACGCTTTTAAGTGCTAAAGCGTTTTGTAATATATTATGATTGATTTTCACCAAAAGCACCTGTCAAAGAACGACTTGTTATTTTCCAGTGGGAAGCATTCCATAAAGGCTCTCCGTTTGAAAACAAGATGGTTTGTGGCGATTCATGTTTGATTTGAAATTTCTCTGCTACTTCATTAGACAACGGACGAGAATCCTGAACAGCTAAGAAATAAGTGGGTATAGCTTGATTTTCATTTGCAAATTTTTCATATTCCTTATATGCAGCATGGCTAATCGGACACGTTAGGCTATGCTTTAAGAGAAAAAACGTACTCTCCTTTTTTAATACTTCATCAAATTGTTCAATTGAATCAATTTTCTCTAACATGTGTACATACCTCCAGAAAATAAATAAACGGTGAAGTAATTTTATCACTCCACCGTTTTTATAACAAATAAACAGATTTAGCTTGCGACTAATTTTTATAGTTTAACCTTATTTTCTTCCTCATCAAAGGCCTTTTCGGCTTCTTCCAGCTTTTTTCTTATTTCTGAGCTATCAAGGGGTCCAATTTCGATTGACCTCTTCGATTCTATCTTTTCTTTTGGAGTATGAAGAGGAATATAGTTTAATTCTCCTTCTTCTTTCAACTCGTCTTGGTTCGTTATTTTTCCTTTTACCTTGTTCAATAGTTCTTGAGATTGTAGGACAATTCCTTGGGAAAGGCTGGATCCTTTGGACGCTAATTCATTGCTTTTTGTCATTACATTTTCACGCATGTCAGCTGTTTTATCGAGGATCGTTCCAGCTTGGTTATTAAACTTATTGCGGAGATCTTTTCCGGACTTGGGAGCCAAAAGCAGTGCCGCAGCTGCACCAACCACTCCTCCGATAATTGCTCCCAGCAAAAAGCTATTGGAAGACTCCTCATTCCGAGTTTGATTCGTATCCCGTGAATCATATTCTCTATTAGGCATTTGTTTTCCTCCTCTATATTCTAATGGGATCTAACCTTCTTGCCCTCGTCTAAGCTTATCCTGTTTTTTTGTTGCTTCCTAGCTTGCCACTTATCCTTTAATTCAAGAATGATATGACTCCATTGAACAATTTGCGAGACCTTTTCTTTACTTTCCTCTACTTGTTTATCTACAGATTGAGTAATGTTTTGTAAAGTCCCATTGAATTTAGTGACGGTTGTACCTACGTCTTTTACGGCTCCAACCACACTATTTAAACTATCGGATTTCTGCTTAATATCGTCAGCTAGAGCGTTTGTTTTTTGTAAAAGAATCGTGGTTTCTGCTGTAACACCCTCCAACTGTTTTTCTAATCCAGATAATGTCTTCGAAACGTTTGTAAGTGTAACCTGAAATGATTTGAGTGTTGTCGATAAAAATATGACAAGTACAAAAAACGCAATCGCTATCAAGGCTACGCTTAAGTATAAAATAATTTGCATCGTGCACCTCCGCCTTAATCCTATCAATATGTATTACCCATCAAGTATAGATATAAACCTCGCTAATTATCTTATACTACTTCCATAAAATTGTCTTCATTTCCTGCCGCTTCTAATAAAAATTTCATCTCGGATTAGGAGCAGAATTTTATTTTTCAACTTTCGGCCTTTATTCGGTTACAATATGTGTGTACTTACTTAATTCTGTTGGAGGCGTAAAAATATGAAAGATCCACGTATTGAGAAACTGGCAAAAAATCTAATTAATTACTCGGTACAGCTTCAGAAGGGAGAAAAAGTATTAATTGAAAACTTTGGGCTTCAGCGTGAACTTGTGACTGCCCTCGTGAAGGAAGCCTATCTTGCAGGAGGGTACCCTTTTGTGCTCTTAAAGGACCATCAAGTGGATCGCTCTCTTTTATTAGGTGCACAGGAAGAGCAATTTAACATGATGGCAGAATTTGAAGCAAATGTGATGAGCAATATGGATGCATACATAGGTCTTCGTTCGGGTGATAACATCAGTGAACAATCAGATGTTCCTGATGATAAAATGAAAGTCCATGGTAATACCATTGGTAAAAAGGTCCATCGTGACATCCGTGTTCCTAAGACCAAATGGGTTGTTCTTAGATATCCTACTTCGTCCATGGCACAATTAGCAAAGATGAGTACGGAAGCATTTGAAAACTTTTACTTTGATGTTTGTAACCTTGATTATGGAAAAATGGATAAAGCAATGGATAGTCTTAAGGAGCTTATGGATCGTACTGACAAAGTACGAATTACTGGTCCAGGAACGGATCTAAGCTTTTCCATTAAGGATATTCCAGCCATTAAATGTGCTGGACGGTTAAACATTCCTGATGGTGAAGTTTATACTGCGCCTGTTAAGGACTCCGTTAATGGGGTTATCACTAATAACACTCCATCTCCGTATCAAGGTTATACATTTGAAAATGTGAAGCTGACTTTTAAAGATGGGAAAATTGTAGAAGCTGAGTCTAACGATTCTAGCCGGATCAATAAAGTTTTTGATACGGATGAAGGGGCCCGCTATATTGGGGAATTTGCCATTGGGGTAAATCCTTTTATCCTCAATCCAATGCAAGATATCTTGTTTGATGAAAAGATTGCTGGCAGCTTCCATTTTACTCCTGGACAATGCTATGATGATGCCTTTAATGGAAACCATTCAAATATCCACTGGGATATGGTTAATATCCAACGTCCTGAGTATGGCGGTGGGGAGATGTATTTTGATGAGGTATTAATCCGCAAAGATGGTCTGTTCGTTATTCCTGAATTAGAAGTGTTAAATCCTGAAAACCTTAAATAAAAAAGATGGATGCCAACAGTCGCTGGCATCCATCTTTTTATTTAGTTAATTGTTTTTCGTATGATTCTTGGAATTTTTGAATATCTCCAGCGCCCATGAAAATAATTACGCTGTTTTCGTGTTCATTTAGTACGGATGTATTTTCTTCGGTAATTATTTCAGAACCTTCAATTCGGTCCTGGAGATCCTTGATTGATAGTTTTCCATGATTTTCACGAGCAGAGCCGAAGATCTCACACAAATAGGCTTTGTCCGCCTCACGTAAACTTTTCGCAAAGTCTTCTAAGAACGCTTGAGTGCGTGAAAAAGTATGTGGCTGGAAGACCGCCACAATTTTCCGATCCGGATATTTTTGCTTAGCTGCATCGATAGTTGCTTTAATTTCAGTTGGGTGATGGGCGTAATCATCAATTAAAATCTGCGTCCCAATTCTTTTTTCGGAAAATCTTCTTTTTACACCTTGGAAGGTAGTTAATTGGTCCTTGACTATCTCTACATTTGTTTCTTCATAATGGCACAATCCAATAACGGCAAGTGCGTTTAACACACTATGATCACCAAAGGTTGGGATGGAAAATGTATCATAGAATGTATTGCGAATAAATACATCAAAGCTCGTTCCACTTGTTGTTTTCACAATATTTTTGGCTTGATAGTCATTCTCCTCGCCAAAACCATAAAACAAGACAGGGACCTTTGCTTGGATTTTTTGAAGCTGTTCATCATCGCCATAAGCAAATATTCCTTTTTTTACCTGAATGGCCATCTCTTGAAATGCCGAAAAGACATCATCAATATTAGCAAAGTAATCGGGATGATCAAAATCGATATTTGTCATAATCGCATAGTCAGGAAAATAAGACAAGAAGTGCCTTCTGTATTCACAGGCTTCAAATACAAAGTATTCCGAGCCCTCTTTACCTTTACCTGTTCCGTCACCAATTAAAAACGAGGTAGGTTTAGCCCCTTCAATCACATGGGCGAGTAAACCTGTTGTAGACGTCTTACCGTGCGCACCGGTGACCGCAACACTAGTAAAGTTCTGCATAAAGTCGCCCAAAAACCGATGGTATCGCACAATAGGGAGACCTAGCTTCATCGCCTCTTGAATTTCCTCATGGGTATCTGGAAAAGCATTTCCTGCAATAATCGTCATTCCTGGCTTGATATTCTCCTTTTGAAAGGGAAGGATCGTTATCCCTGATTGTTCAAGGGCCAGTTGTGTAAAAAAGCGCTTTTCGACATCGGAGCCTTGCACTTTAAATTTCATATCATGTAGAACTTGTGCGAGTGCACTCATTCCAGACCCCTTTATACCTACAAAATGGTAAATAGTCATAGAAGAACCTCCAACAACGTCTATCTGTATAACAGTATATGACATCTGTCTGTATTTGCTAATAAGAAAAACTGAGTGCTATTGCACCCTAAAAAATTCAGTTACTTGTAAAAACATATTTAATAATTATAACATTGTTCATCCTGAAAAACTATTTGCGGACCTAAAATCTTTACGGCCGCACTAGTCAGTCCACTATATATTATTTGTTCCTGTCATTAAAGAATACTATAGATTAATTATTTGCACTAGCATCTTGAATTGACTCTAAATCGGCTAAGGTAATTAAAACCTCACGTGCCTTGCTTCCATTTGCGCTGGTAATATACCCATGGGTCTCAAGCATATCCATTAACCTTGCCGCTCGGTTGTATCCTATTTTAAACCGCCTTTGCAGGCTTGAAGTGGAAGCACCGCCTTGGTCAATAATAAATTCGCAGGCTTCATAAAAAAGTTCATCTTCATTTTCGGTTACTTGTGCTTTTTTTAATAGTTCTTCTTGCTCGAACAAGTACTCTGGCTCCCGCTGCTCTCTCACATGACCCACCACTAGATCAATCTCTTCATCCGATACAAACGTTCCTTGCAGACGGACGGGTTTAGAGGAGCCGTTTTCTAAAAATAACATATCGCCGCGTCCTAGCAACTTTTCTGCACCGCTAATATCAATAATCGTCCGCGAATCGACCTGAGAAGAAACAGAGAAGGCGACTCGTGTCGGAATATTAGCTTTAATTAATCCAGTTATCACATCCACCGAAGGTCTTTGTGTTGCCACGATGAGATGTATACCGCAGGCCCTAGCCTTTTGAGCAATCCTGCAAATTGCTTCTTCCACATCTGCTGGGGACATCATCATTAAATCGGCTAACTCATCAATGACAATAACAATGAATGGAAGTTTATCTGAATACTGTTTATGTTTTATAGCCAATTCATTAAAGCGGTTAATGTCACGAACGCCAGTATGGGCGAATAGTTCGTAACGTCTTTCCATTTCATCTACAGCCCATTTTAATGCAGCTGTTGCCGCCTTTACATCCGTTATAACTGGACTAACAAGATGTGGAATACGGTTGTATGGAGCAAGTTCCACCATTTTTGGATCAATCAGCAATAGCTTTAAATCTTCTGGGCTCGCCTTAAATAGCAAGCTAACTAAAATCGTGTTAATACAAACGCTCTTTCCTGACCCGGTCGCTCCTGCGATCAATCCGTGGGGCATCTTCTTTAAGTCAGTTACAATCGGTTTTCCGGCAATATCAAGGCCAAGTACCGCTGTTAATGGTGACGTAGATTCTTTAAAGATGCTGCTTTGAATAATTTCGTTAATGAATACAGGTCGCGACTTTTGGTTTGGAACTTCGATCCCAATAGTATGTTTTCCCGGAATAGGAGCTTCAATCCGAATATCTCTTGCGGCAAGGCTTAACTTGATATCATCACTTAAGTTAGTTATTTTATTTACCTTTACACCCGGCTCCGGCTGAACTTCAAAGCGGGTGACGGAAGGACCTTGTGTCACATTAACAACACTTGCACCTACATTAAAGTTTTGTAAGGTTTCGTTTAAAATCTCCTCTTGCTCTAGTAACCATTTGGTATCATTCACCACAGTAACAGGAGGGTTAAGTAAACTATCTGTTGGGAATACATAATAGCCATCATCCGTAGGTGTCAGACTCTCTTTTTCCTTGATTGGGAAGAGGTCAATTACTTGACTAACCTTCTCTGCCTGCTTATTCTCAGTTGGGACCTCAGACGGCTGTTCGAGTCCTCTTTTTCGTTTTCGCTCTTCCCATTTCTGTTTATCTTGTTTTAACATCATCACATTAAATGGCAAATTAGATCGCTTCGGTGCGGGCGGTTCAGGTAAAGCCTCAACTACTTCCGCTTCCTCGATGGATTCTGTTGAAACTGCAATTAATTCTTTTACTTCCTCTATTGAATCTTCTTCCCGTTCCTCTGACGATTCTTCTTGTGTTACTTCTTCTGTTGATTCTTCCTCTGTTACTTCCTCTGTCACTTCTTCTTGTGTTACTTCCTCTTCAACTTCAACCAATTCTATCTGAATTTCTGCCATTGGAATTGGAGCAATCTCTTCGATCGTGTGTTCCAGCAGTTCAGATGATGGCTTTTCTTCGATAAGGCCCACTTGTTCTTCTTGATTAATTTCTAACCAAGTTGTTTCCACCTCTAGCAGTTCCTCATCGTTTACAAATGGTACAGTTTTCTCCGTTTCGGTCATCATTTCTTTTGAAACAACTAAACTATCAAACCGATTTTCAACATCATCGTTTAAAAAATGGCTTAATTCATGCTCGACTATGATATCCGTATTCTTAGGCCGCTGATTAAATCCAAAAACAGGCGAAGGAATTTCTGTTGGTTGGAAGGGACCCCTCTTTTTAGGCAGCGGTTCTTGTTTGCTTTTAGGCACTTCCTTTTTGACTGTTTGAACCACAGACTTTTCCGTCATTTTTCTTTTTTCCGGAAGCCGCTCTGTTCGTTTTTGACGCAATGTTTCTTCCTTCACTTTCTGAGTTACCTTAGGAATGGGTGTATAAGAAGGACGATTGCTTCCCTTTGGGTATTGATAGGATATTTTTGTATCCAAATCCTTTAGATTTTCATATTTGTTTAGTAAAGGCGGACCTTCATGTTTATGTAAAATATAACCGTCAAATTCTTCATCATCTTCCTCTTTTTTTAATCTTTGAAAAAAGTTTTGGAACCAGCTCAAAACTATCACTCTTTCTACTTTCAACTTTCACTATCACTCTATTTTATCAGTTTTTCATATTTTTTCGACATAATTCTTTGAAATGAGTCAAAATACATACAGACTAAATATCGTGCAATGAAAAAAGATCACCTTTCTTGATGTGATCCTTCTTCTATTTTAATTATTTATTTTTTCCTAAAATAAAAATAGGTTCTAATTCACCATTTTCATATAAAAATGAAAGGGCAGTGATTGGTACATGACCGTTTGCGAAAAAGCTCATTGCCATTTGCGCTAGCACATCATAGCCTCTGTCATTACGAATATCAGCGATAATTAATACATCCTGATGTGGAACAGCAAGTACCATCGTACCAGTAATTTGCTTCTCCATTTCATTTAAGAATCCCTTATTTAGGATCCTGCTTGCATCGTATCCATCATTGGTATTGAGGAAGTAAAAACTATTGCCAGCCACTCGGTCTTCTTTTAAAGGAGTCGACAGGGATCTTACATTAAATAAGGCAATTTCCTTAATCCTTTTAGCTTCCCAGCCCTCTTTAGCCATGATACGCGAGTCAATTAGCCGATACGTACTGCCTTGATCATACGCATAATATATTTTTGTTTCCGCTGTATGGTCGTCAACTAAGAATGGCACACCCTCTTCTGCTTCTGATGGGAAAGAAGTGGAGCGGATAACGGGAAAGATTTTTTTCTCATGATTGGTTAATTGAATGTCGTCCTCCATCGCACGGAGCCCTTCTTCGATATAATAAACGACTTCATCAATGGCTTTTTCCTTTTCACTATGCCATTTGGCAATAATCCCAGGTAATGCTACTGTTATACCTTTACCGGACACTTTACTTTCAAATCGAAGTTGGTCCTTCTCACGGTCATAAGTTATTAAACGATCTTTTCTAGCCAAGCGCTGTTCTAATTCACTTTTCATTTTTCTGCTATCCATTTTCATCATTTAATCCCTCCATTTTAGGAGCTGCACAGCTTATTTTACAATAAAAACCCTCCATCTCAAAAGGTGATGGAGGGTTTCGGACTTTTTTATTTCAAACCCGAAATAAAACCTTCAATTTCTTCTTGCGTTTTTCGGTCCTTACTTACGAATCGACCCAGCTCTTTCCCATTTTCAAAAGCAATAAAGCTCGGGATCCCAAAGACGTCTAATTGCTGACATATATCAATAAACTGATCACGGTCTACATGAATGAATGTATACTCATTAAATTTGGATTCTACTTCTGGTAGAACCGGCTCGATCACGCGACAATCGGGGCACCAGCCTGCAGAAAACATGAAGATCGTTTTCCCATGATCTCGCAGCTGTTCAAATTGCTCAACTGATTCTAAATTCTTCAAATTCAACGCCTCCATTTGAATATATGACCTTTTTCGTAACATCTTCACAAATCATATCAGTCCTGCTGCATTTCAGTCCAATTATTTGCTCCTTTGATATTGTCCCACTAAAAGGTTCATAACATGAGTAAACATTTCAGAACGATTCACCATTCCATTTGTAAAAATCCCGACTGCACCTTCTTGTTTCCTTACATTTTCCTTTTTCGCATAATCTTCCATAACCGGTCCGAGTTCTTCACCTGCCCTTAATCGAATGGCTATTTCTTCAGGCAGCGGGAGTCTTGCTCCACCTGCAATAATCGGCTCCCTCCCACTTGATACAAGAGCCCCCCAGTTACAAATAAGCAAACCATAACTCGTTTCCTGGACGCCTCCCTCAAGGCCAATCCCAATATCGCCATTTCCCTGCTTTAAGGCAGTTGCCGCTCGATTAATGGCTCCTCTTATCGTTTCTTCGTCGGAAAAAGGCTGCTCGCTGACACCCGATGGGATATCTAAGGAAACAAACTCATCTTCATGAGAAAAACTGTTTTTTACTGCAGTAATTTTAGCTGGGTTCTTTGATCCAATGATAATTTTCATTCTAGTAACTCCTTTAGACATAGTAAAAGGAGGCATAGTGTAAAATGCCCCCCATTAAAATTAGCTGTTGGCTTTAATGGAATCGACCGTTGTTTGGTCACAAGCCTTGACTAGTTTAACAATTAACTCTTTAGCCGCTGCATAATCATCAACATGAACAATGGAGGCATGCGTATGAATATACCGAGAACAAATACCAACGACAGCACTTGGAACGCCCTCATTCGATTGATGGACACGACCGGCATCTGTTCCACCCTGTGAAACAAAATATTGGTAACGGATATTATGTGTTTCCGCTGTATCTAGTACAAACTCTCTCATCCCGCGATGAGTAACCATAGACCGGTCAAGAATCCGGAGCAAGGCCCCTTTGCCTAATTGGCCAAACTCTTGTTTATCTCCTGTCATATCGTTGGCAGGACTTGCATCCAGTGCAAAAAAGAGGTCAGGTTTAATCATATTGGCGGCAGTTTGGGCACCACGTAAGCCTACTTCTTCTTGCACCGTTGCACCTGAATAGAGAGTATTTGGCAAGGTTTCGTCTTTAAGTTCTTGAAGCAATTCAATCGCTAAACCACAGCCGTAGCGATTATCCCATGCTTTAGCTAATATTTTTTTCGGATTAGCCATAGGAGTAAATGGACAGATAGGCAAAATCGCCTGACCTGGCTTAATCCCAATTCGTTTTGCATCTTCACGGTCATCTGCGCCGATATCGATCAGCATATTTTTAATTTCCATTGGTTTGTTGCGTTTTGCATCGTCCAATAGATGTGGTGGAATGGAACCAACGACACCAATCACCGGACCATTATTTGTCATTACTTGAACACGCTGGGCAAGAATAACCTGACTCCACCATCCGCCAAGCGGCTGAAAACGAAGCATTCCATTATCCGTTATAGAAGTCACCATGAAGCCCACTTCATCCATATGACCGGCTACCATTACGGTTGGACCAGTCTCCGAACCTCTTTTCACACCAAAGATGCTGCCAAGATTGTCTTGAACTATTTCATCTGAGTATTGTGACAGTTGTTCTCTCATGAATTTTCTTACTAAGTGTTCATTTCCAGAGGCACCTGGAAGCTCTGTTAACGTTTGAAAAAGCTTTAAGGTTTGTTCATTCATTTTTTTTGAGGCTCCTTTGGATTTCTTTGGTAGTTTATGTAGATATTTTTATATTACAGAACTTCGATTTCTCTTTCCAACAATTGAATTTAATATTTGTAATATTATGTTCCTCATGGCAAATACGATATACTAAAGAAGAGAATTCTTGATAGTAATCTTTTCCAAATTTATTTTTTTGGAGGTCCTGTTATGAATTGGAAGTCGTTTTTCCTCGGTGCAGCAGTTGGTATTATCGGTGGATTTGCTGCTAAAGAAATGGTTAACTGTAAGACCCCTGTTTCACCTGAAAAAGTATTAGAGCAAGTCAAAAAACAATTTAATCAGAATGGGCCGATTAGCGGGTCATGGATACATATGGAAGCAGAGCCGTATGAAAAGCAGCAAATCAATTATCGTGTTTACAAAGGTGGTATTTCTAAAAACAACAATGGCACAAACGAACAATTTGAATTCATTGCTGATGCCCGAACGGGAACATTATTAGATGTGCGTAATTTATCCGAGGAACTTGTATCATAAGATTAAGCGTAAGCGCGCCTTGTACAGAGGCAAGGACATTAGGACATTTTTGTTTTCCCATCGGATTTGTGTCCTCATGAACCTCTCATGAGGACAGTTTTCGCTTTCCCATCCCAATTTTTGTCCTCATGAACACCTCATGAGGACAGTTTTCGCTTTCCCATCCCAATTTTTGTCCTCATGAACACCTCATGAGGACAGTTTTCGCTTTCCCGTTCCTATTTTTGTCCTCATGAACACCTCATGAGGACAGTTTTCGCTTTCCCGTTCCTATTTTTGTCCTCATGAACACCTCATGAGGACACTTTTCGCTTTCCCAACTCAATTTGTGTCCTCATGAACCTCTCTTGAGGACTCTAAAAGCATTTCCGTTCTCATGAATGGTACCTTCGGCTATTTTCACCCTACCTTCCCCTCTTGATGCTCTCCACAATTTGCTTTCCGTCAGCGTCCCATTTCACTGCCCGGTAATAGGCATCATGATAAAAGCTGAACCATGCATTTTTTTTAAAGCCGTATGGCAGCCATTTTTCCTTTGCCGCTATTGAGGTCATAGGGTAATCATCATAGGCCATTACCCATAATACCGGTTGGTGGGCAAGTGTTGCCATCAGATCTGCCATATGAATTAACATTTCTCCCTCGTCCTCTATGACAAGGATAGAATGTCCATCACTATGGCCGCCCGTATGGACCATTGTAATCGCCCCTAAATTCCAGTTTTCCTTGAAAGGAACCACCTGTGATTCAATGGCTTCCCAGTTTTCTTTCCAGTATGTATTTTTCGAACGAATATTGGGGTTACGCATTTCGTCCCATTCTACTTGTGAGGTAATAATTTGTGCATTGGGAAATGAGGAAACATATTGATCATTTTCAAACTTGGTTAGGCCGCCTGCATGGTCAAAGTGCATATGGGTCATCAGGATGTAATCGATCTCCTCTGCTTTTAACCCTAATTTTATTAATGATTCATCAAGCTCCGATTCCTTGGTGACTCCAAAATTTCTTAATTGCTTTTCCGATAACTTTCCTTTTCCAATACCGGTTTCTACTAAGAAATTCTTTCCATCCATTTGAAGTAACATGGGATCTGTTGGCAATTCAATTTGATTTTTCTCATTGGGTGGATATTTTTTGGACCATAACCCTTTTGGAACAACCCCAAACATGGCACCACCGTCTAAATTGGTTACCCCTCCAGATAACCACGTCAATGATACGCCGCCTATTTTTAATGTTTCCAACTTTCCATCCCCCTTTGTGCCTTTTTCTATATATTAACATTGACTAACTATTTAGAGAAACGAAAAAGGACAGTTCAAAATTGAACTGTCCCTAAAATTTAGTTTTGATACTTTACTTCACAACGATAAATGCGACTTCCTTTTTCTGAAAATTTCTCTTCATACTCTGTCATGATGTTACCTACATAATCACTTTTATGAAGATCTAGACTAATGTACTTTAATAATAAACCGTACTCCGAAAAGCTCATTAAAGAATTTTCAAATAACCCTTGGTTGTCGGTTTTGAAATGGATTTCTCCACCATCAACCATAATATCCTCATAAAGCTTCAAGAAATCCTTATATGTTAATCTTCTTTTTCTATGACGATATTTTGGCCATGGGTCAGAAAAGTTTAAATAGACCTGGTCCACATCATTCTTTGTAAAGTATTTTGCTAAATCATTTGCATCTACGTTAAGAAGCCTGAGGTTCGGTAAATCGGCTTCAATTAAGCGGTCCAATGCTGTAATGATGACACTGTCGTATATTTCAATCCCAATATAATTAATCCCCGGATTTGCTTTCGCCATTTCCGTAATAAATTGACCTTTTCCTGTGCCCACTTCAATATGAAGTGGATGATCGTTTTCAAATACTACATGCCATTTTCCTTTATATTGTTCTGGATTGGCAACTATATATTGGGGATGCTGCTCTATTTTTTCCTTTGCCCAAGGTTTATGTCTGACTCTCATTTATGACACTCCTAAAAATAATATTGTTTACTACATATCATGCACCATTTGTCCTTACAAGTTTAACTATATGGAAATAAGATGATGCATAAACAAAAAAAGAATTCACAACCTAACAGTGTGAATTCTTGTTTTTAAATAACACTTGAGAGGGTGTACATTCATGCCATTAAGTCATGATGACCAAGTTACATTATTAAAAGATATATTAAACAATCATCAAACAGATTGCTGCGGGTCCGTTTCAGAATGTGAACAACTGGAACGCTTAGTGAAATCCCTAATGGTTAATACACAGGTTGATCAAAATGTTAAAAATATCTTACAGGAAGTATATCAGTACAGCCAACATGGGGTTGGAACAGCAGATTTAGATCAACACATCTTATCAAACCAAGAAAATTTATCCAATTGGGTTAGCGATATTGGTCAGTTTTCTTAACTAGAGAATTCCATCTAAGAACTTTATCCATTTGTTCATTTCTTCCAAGCGATTTTTATTTTTATACCATTGGATAGAAGAAAGAGTTTGAATGGTCACATACCATTTCATGCGCAGTTTTAGGTTGTCTGTCAGCTTTTTTCCGTAAAGCTTAAGCCAATCCTGCCAATTTTCTTCTGGAATATACCAATAAAGGAGCAGCCCTAGGTCAATGGCGGGGTCGGCAATCATTGCCCCGTCCCAATCAATCAAGTACAACTGGTTGTCTTCTGCAAGCAGCCAGTTGTTATGGTTGACATCACCATGACAAACCACCTTTTCATCGCAATAAACATTTAAAGCTTCTTTTTTTAAAAAGTTCATTGCTTTTTGCGATTCAGGCATTAGGAGTACCTCTTCATCTAACTCGTTTGCAACTCTTTGCAATAACGGTTCAGGATGCATTGGAGAGCTCTCTAATCGACTTAACATTCCTAGCATTGGCTCGGAGCAATGAATTTTCTTAAGCAGTCTCGCCACGAGTTCTTGGTTCATTTCAGACGGCTTTAACTCTCTGCCGGGAAGCCACTGCTGTGCAGTTATGACGTCTCCACTTTCCAACCGTTTTGTCCAAACAAGCTTCGGGACGATGCCTTCTGCTGAGAGTACAGCAAGGAACGGAGAAGAATTCCGCTTTAAAAAAAGCCTTTGGTCTTTATATTTCGCATAAAAGGCTTCACCTGTTTTGCCTCCAGCAGGGGTAATTTCCCATTCTTGTCCTAGTATATGATCCAAAATTGCTCACCTTCAATTTATGCCGTTCTAATGGGCTCATTCCCCTTATTTCTAAGAGGTAAAACCTGCGCTGCCGGAAGGTCCTATATTACCACAGTTTCATTAACAGCTTTTTATTTTTTAGAAATAAAAAAAAGCTATTGAAACCATTGCACACAATAGCCATCTTAATAAATTTTATCTCGGATTACCTTTTTTCGTCAAGTAAATCTGAAGAAACTATTTTTTTAGCAAAACATTTATGGAAACTGGCTCCATCAAAACTTCGCCACCATGCAAAATCTTTTTGGAGGAAATTTCAGCTTGTTCATGGTCAGCTAAAACAGCCCAGTCCCCTTCTGGTATCGAAATCGTTTGCTTCTTTGACGAAGGGTTAATTAATAAGATTACATCATCTTCCCTATTAAACAAATAACCCAACACCGGTGCAGCTAATGGTAATTGTCGTATATTTGCACGGATTTCAGCAGAAGTTCTCATTCGGAAAGAAGAAAGAGATTTACGGATTTGAATAAGTCCTTTAATATATTTTACGTTTTCTTTATATATTATCTTTCTATCCCAATCAAGTTGATTGATTGGATCAGGAGAACGATAACTATTTCCATCACCCTTTTTTGTTCGAAAAAACTCTTGGCCGCTGTGGAGAAATGGAATTCCTTGTGATAATAAGACAATACTCGTTGCGAGACGATGATATTTTATTCGTAAAGAATCCTCTGCATCAGGGAGACACGCAATAAGTTTATCCCACATTGTATGATTATCATGGCACTCCACATAGTTCACAGATTGAAAGGGTTCATTAAAAAGGGCCAACCCCTGTTTCGTAAAACCGATACTGCCCATTATAACCTCATTAGCGGCCTCAACGTAGTGCTCATTTCCTAAGGCAAAGCCTTTATCAAACAAGTTAAATGAACTACCTTTTATACAATCACGATATTTATCATTGAATTGAGCTATTTGTGGCATTTTTGCCTGATTTGCTATTGTTGCTTTCTGCTCAACTGGAAGAGGTGTGTTGAGACTCCAGCCTTCACCGATGATGATTGTTCCTTTTGACAGGCTGTCGCACACTTTCCTTACTTCGTTCATGGTCTCTACATCCAATATCCCCATCAAATCAAAGCGAAAACCATCGATATGATACTCCTCCAGCCAATAACGAATCGAATCCACAATATATTTTCTGACCATTTTTCGTTCTGATGCAATGTCATTCCCAACCCCAGTACCATTGGAAGGGAGTCCAATTTCGTTATGACGGAAATAATAGCCCGGGACCACCTTTTCAAAGGAGGAATTCTCACGGATGTAAACATGATTATAAACCACATCCATAATCACTCGAAGACCAAGACTATGAACATGATCAATTAACTGTTTTAACTCCACGATTCTTGAATATGGATCGGCAGGATTCGTTGAATAGCTTCCTTCGGGAGCATTGAAATGGAGAGGATTATATCCCCAATTATATTCATTATTTGGTTGCAGTTCATCGACGCCAGCAAAATCATGGAAGGGGAGGAATTCTATATGGGTAATACCAAGGTCTTTTATATAAGATAATCCTGTAGGTTCATCGTCGATCCCTTTTGTATTTAGCTCGCCCGCACCTAGATAAAGTCCCTTATTCTTTACACCACTTTTAGGGTGAATCGTTAAGTCTCTAATATGTGTTTCATAAATGATTGCATCTACGTCATTTTCAATAGCGGGTAAGTTTGGACGCAGCCTATGTGTTTTCTCAAGCCTCACAATCACTCCAAGCTCGCCATTGACCGACACAGCTTTAGCATAAGGATCTGTAGCCTCTCGCCATTCTTGATTAACTAGGATGAGGAAACTATATTGATAAAATTCTAATTCACGGTTGACAGTAACAGACCATATGCCGCGATCCTCTCGTTTCATTTTTACAATTTCTGAGAAACTGCTATTAGCAGGACGTAACTTTAATTTAACTTGTGTGGCGGTTGGGGCCCATAGCTTAAAACAGGTTTGGCCAGCATGAAAGGTAACACCAAGGTCATTACCGTCATAATAGAATTTCTCGTCAAAGGCGTCCGTTCGAATCACTGCACCAATATGCAGGTCTGTTTTCCCGCCATGTTCATCAATAATCACATATTGTTTTTCAAAGGAATAATCTTTTGAAAATTCACAAATATATTTCATATTATTATCTATTTGTTTCTTCTCGATGATTTTCAAGGGATGTTCTTGAAAATCACTAGAAATCAAGAAAGCGGATGACAAACCGTGATGATAGGAAAGTGGTAGAAGAATCGTAATGATCTTCATCTCATCTAGATAGGCAAAGAAATTTCGGTCAGTAGCAATCATTCGAGTCCCTCTCTTTCAACTCCACTTCTTCCGGACGTTTTATTCTCGACAACACTTCCAAAGCTCTTGCTTGAATATGTATATTCAAAGGAGTAAATCCAATATGCTCCCCATCTGCGTGAACAAAAAGGGCTGAAGGGAATTGGATAGAAACATCCTTTCCTTTATAAGTTTTCACTTCTTTAAAATGGATGTGCTTCCCCCAAAACACACTGATAAAAACGAGTAACAGCTTCCACCTTGATAATCGTTGAACAACGGTTATATCAAAAAGTCCATCATCAGGCTCGGCCACAGGGGCAATTTTCATTCCACCGCCATAATATGGTTGATTGGAAACCGTTACAAACCATGTTTGTTCAAATATATGCTTTTCACCGTCAATTGATAAATCAATTGTTGAGGTTTTATAAGTAAATAATTTTTTTAATAGAAAATAAACATAAACCAACCTGCCCAACGAAAGTTTATTGAGTAAAGCCTTCATCCGGGATTGATTAACTTCATAAGAAATGATTGCATCAAACCCAGCACCCATATTGTTAATAAAATAGTGCTGATTCGAATCATCCATGGTAATTTTTCCAATATCAATCGGCAGACCCTTATGTTTCGCGAGGCGGAGAATCACTGCTAATGCCTCCACGGGGTCGACAGGAATTTGAAATCCTCTGGAAAAATCATTTCCAGACCCACCAGGGATAAATCCCAGTGTAATATTATTATCCTTCACTGCTCCATTTACCACTTCATGCATCGTTCCATCTCCGCCAACAGCGATGATCATCTTTTGCTCAGGGTTCTTTAACGCAATTTGGCTGGCAAGGATATTGGCATGGCCTGGATATTCGGTAAAGAATGCAAAGTAGGACACCTGTTCAACTTTGAGTTGCTGTTCCACCCGTTTCCAAATCTTAAAGCAGTGGCCATTTCCAGCTTTTGGATTAATAATAAAGTAAATTTGTTTCATATTACCAACCTTTATTTTAATTTTATGTTTTTGTGTGATTTAAAGGATATATTTTTAGGGCTTCATACTTGGGTGTTTTGTTAGGGTTTGTCCGATATAATACTACTTCACTTGCTTCAAATGAGAGAGGGTTAGGCTGAAGTTCTTCCCATAAATCAAGCATTTCCTTTTGGAAGGGATGGACCCCGCCCCACTTTCTAGCAAGTGTTATATGAGGTCGAAAGGGTCTGGTTTCAAGTTGAAACCCTGCATTCTCACAAGCAGAAAACACCTTTTTTCTGATGGTTTGTAAATGCTTGCTTTCCTCTGTATCGGCCCAAAAAACACGAGGAGAATCAGCACTTCCGAAAAATCCAAGTTTGTTGATTCTCAGGGTGATTGCTTTCTCATCTTTAAGGGCATCCTTAACATTATTTTCTGCAAGTGCAAGTTTATCAGGTGGAGAACTGCCTAGAAATGCTAGGGTTATATGCATATCTTGATAATGAACCCAGCGGCTAAATGGGATTCTTTCCTTTATTTTTTCCATATGTTCTTGCATCGTTAATTTTGTTTGTTCTGGTATTCTTACGGCAAAGAAAAAATGGGATCGATGTTCCATGGTTATCTTCCTTTCTTTAGTTAATTTTAGTCTATTTTGTCCTAAATGTATCTATTAGCAAACAGACAATTACCCGATATTTTTTACATAGAGCATAAATTTATTTATTATTAGATAGGAAACTATAATTTAAGAACTTACTTCAAGGTATTGAAAGGAAGGTCCCTATGAAAGTAGTCAACAATATCGCTGAATTAATCGGAGATACACCATTAGTGAAACTAAATCGATTAGCACCAAAGGGCGGGGCCTCGGTTTATTTAAAACTGGAGTACTTTAATCCCAGCAAGAGCGTTAAAGACCGGGCAGCTTTTAATATGATTATCGAAGCAGAAAAGGCTGGAAAATTAACAGCAGGTTCAACGATTATTGAGCCGACCAGTGGAAATACAGGGATTGGCCTTGCGATGAATGCTGCTGCTCGCGGCTATAAATCGATTATCGTGATGCCTGATACTATGACACAAGAACGAATCAGTATCCTAAAGGCATACGGGGCTGAGGTTGTCCTTACACCTGGGGCTGAAAAAATGCCTGGAGCCATCCAAAAAGCACTTGAATTAGCAAGTGAGATTCCAAATAGTTTTGTTCCCATGCAATTTGAAAATCACGCAAATTCAGATGCGCACAGATTCACTACTGCTGTTGAAATTATCAAAGCGATGAAGGAAATCGGTAAACCGCTGGCAGCTTTTGTCGCAACAGCTGGAACTGGGGGAACCATCACTGGGACAGGGGAAACATTAAAAGAGCATTATGAAAATTTAACGGTCCATGTTGTCGAACCGAAAGGCTCACCTGTTTTATCAGGCGGAAAACCAGGTAAACACAAGCTGGTTGGGACAAGCCCAGGTTTTATCCCAGTTATTCTAAATCAAGATGTCTATGATGAAATTCATCAAATCAATGATGAAGATGCCTATGATATCTCGCGTCGGTTGGCTGTCGAAGAAGGAATTCTAGTTGGACCTTCCTCTGGCGGTGCTTGCTTCGCCGCATTAGAAGTTGCCAAACGTTTAACTCCAGATGATGTGGTCGTTTGTATTGCTTGCGATACGGGCGAACGATACTTATCCAGCGATTTGTTTCAATATTAATTAAAAAAGACTTGGACACTCTTATTAAAGGGTTCCGTTTTGAGGTGCTTTTCTGAAGTGTTTATAGCCGAAATGACAAACGGTTAGACATAGTTATTGGTATATTTTAGACCATTAAGTCGTCGCACATTGGCGACTTTTCTTTATAAGGCAGATGAAGACCAATCCTTTTGAAAAACCAGAGCAAGTGGTCATCATTAAGGCGATGAAGACCAAATCCCTTCGGAAAACTAGAGAAAGTGGTCATCATTAAGGCGATGAAGACCAAATCCCTTCGGAAAACCGGAGAAAGTGGTCATCATTAAGGCGATGAAGACCAAATCCCTTCGGAAAACCGGAGAAAGTGGTCATCATTAAGGGAAAATGATTTCAAATGTTTGTCAAACCCTATAAGAAATGTTAATAACCTTGATAAATAAAGAAAATGACGTATACCAATTCATACGTCATTTCTTATGTCATTTATTAAAATGCACCTGAAAACGGAACCCTTTACACTCCTGTGTTCACGTCTTTTTTCTAATTAAGGGTTTTATCTTTAAGTGCTCCGCATTGTTTTTCAATTTCTTGCTCAAATGCTTCTTGCAGCCTTCGTGTAACAGTGCCTGGTAAACCATCCGCAACTTTCTTCCCATCCACTTCAATAATCGGCATCACCTCTGAAGTAGTACTTGATAGGAACACTTCATCAGCATTGGCCAATTCATCACGTGTAAATGTTCGTTCCTCCACCACAATATTATTACTAGTACAAATCTGCAATATTACATCCTTTGTAATCCCTTTTAAAATTAAGTTATCCGACGGATGCGTGAACACAACACCATTTTTGACAATATAGATATTCGACGAACTCCCTTCCGTAACATTGCCGTTGCGATGTTGGATCGCTTCAAAGCAACCTTCAACAGCCGCTTTTTGTTTGGCTAATAGATTGCCTAGCAAATTCAAACTTTTTATGTCACAACGCAGCCAACGAATATCTTCTGTTACGATTGTTTTTACTCCCTTCTTCAAACTTTCCAAAGGTCTGAGCGCTTCCTTTGTATAAGCTACAAGGCTAGGAGTTATATTTTCCGCCGGAAACGCATGATTACGGGGTGCGACTCCTCTCGTAATTTGCATATATATGGTCCCTAACTGAAGATTATTTTTTGCAACAAGTTCTTCTAGCAATTTCGTTAATTGCTCCATAGTATACGGAAGTACAATCCCAATACTATCCAAGCTTTTCACAAAACGATTCATGTGTTCAGTTCCTGTGAACATTTTTCCGTTGTAGACACGGATAACTTCGTATACACCATCACCAAATTGATAACCGCGATCTTCCACATCAACCTTAGCTTCTGAACGCTCAATAATTTCCCCATTCAAGATTGCAAATTTCATTCTTCCATATCCCCTTTTTATATCTTATTCATTCATGGCCAATTCAAAAATAGCCTGAGCGTAAATGGCTGTTGCTTTAAGTAAATCATCAATATACATATATTCATCTTTTTGGTGCGCTATATCTGGTCTGCCAGGAAATAAGGGTCCAAATGCTACCCCTGCTTTTAGGGAACGGGCGTAGGTCCCTCCGCCTATCGCAATTAACTCAGCTTTTTCTCCCGTTTGTTCTTCATAAACCTTTTTCAATGTTTGAATCAGGAATTCTTTTTCATCGACGTAATGTGGTTTCGAGTCAGAAAAATTTTCAATCTCAAATCCCTCATTTTGCAATAGATCATCCAGTTTTGCTTTAGTAGAATCCATTTTGTTTGTGACAGGGTATCTGCATGTCATTCCAATTCTTCCACCAAATTCATCACTGTAAGTCAGCTTTCCAGGATTGATGGTTAATTCACCGGAAATGTCATCTGAATAGGCCACACCAAGATTTACACCCCTGGAATCATTAAAGAAATAGTTTGAAACGAATTGGAAATAATCGGAGGCCTTTGCATCTAACCTTTGCTTAGAAAGGAATTCCACTAAAAACAAGCCCGCATTTTTACCACTTTTCGGTTCCATCCCGTGGGCCGAGATCCCTTTTACTTCTAAACTTAATTCACCATTTTCGATTTTGTGACTATGCTCCAATTGATATTCCTTCATAAAGTTTATAAATTGCTGAACTATCTCTTCCGGATTTTCCTTGATAAGAATGGTTGCTTGCGCATAATCGGGAACCATGTTGTATCTTTTACCTGAAGTAAAGCCGACGACCTTGATATTGGACTCCACAGATTCCTGTGGCGATTTTTTCTGAACCATATCAAAATCCGCAATCCCTTTTTCCGCATTAATAATAGGGAAATCTGCATCTGGAGCAAATCCTAAAGTTGGCATTTCTTCATGCTTAAAATAGTGCTCTACACAGCGCCAATTACTTTCTTCGTCGGTTCCGATAATCATTCGAACACGCTTTTTAAGTGGCAGACCGAGATCCTTAACAATTTTCATTGCATAATAGGCAGCCATCGTCGGTCCCTTATCATCTAGTGCACCACGGGCAAAAATCATTCCATCACGAATTTCGGCTCCAAATGGATCACTTGACCAGCCATCACCTTCAGGTACCACATCCACATGACAAAGGATTCCAAGCAGTTCCTCACCTTCACCAAACTCAAGATGTCCGGCAAGGTTCCCTACATTTTTCGGAATAAATCCATCTTTTTCACCAAGAGTCAGCATAAAATCAAGTGCTTCCTTCACGCCTTTCCCAAGCGGCGCTTCAGCAGATGTATTCTCTTCGTCTAAAAGACTTCTTATATGTAATAAATCCTGTGTGTCCGTAATCAGGGACTGTTTTCTTTTTTCAACTTCACTCATCCAATCAATCTTCGTCAAATGTAAATCCCCCTTTCGTTGATGAATTCACTTCCACCATAACAATATCATTATTGTAAATATTTTATCAATTTTGCTTCAATTAACGTTGTTTTTTTATTATGCAAAAAATAAACCAACCAATTTAACTAAAAATTCAAATAATTAGTCATAATCCATACATTATCGCCCATAACCTATAGTAAGAGTATGGTAAAGGAGGGCGAAAATCCGAACAATTTTTGTGAATTTTAGATGTTTATTTTGTAAATTTAAGTATATTGGTGGAAATTTTCTAATTTTGTGGTTACAATAAGGTTAGATGTAAGACATCTAAGTATCCACAGTAATCATCCACGAAAAGGAGATGTCTGCGCGGAAAAGAAAACTACATATTCTTGAAGAGGAATCTTCAAATAGGCTGTCGGTAGCAGGGTATTGCCATGGGTTTGAAAAAAGGATAGGGAGTGGTTCTTTGAAACCTTCAACTAACCGGATGTTAAACCGCATCAAATGTATCTACATGTTTATCCGCAATAACGGCACTGTTTCTACGCAAGAACTTGTAGAGGAATTTGGTATCACTCCTCGCACCATACAACGAGATTTAAATGTCTTAGCCTATAATGACTTGGTAATTAGCCCAAGCCGCGGAAAATGGACGACAACACAAAAGAGAGTAAAAATGTCTTCTTAATAAAAAAATAAATTAGCATAATTTCATAAAAAAGCACGCGAGCCCATCTCGCGTGCTTTTTGTTTATCTAAAATCAATGGTGCTCATGTACTTGGTTCGTGATTTTTTGATATTCCTGTTCACTTAGGATCCCTAGTTTTCTAAAAACATATGAATAAATGAAAATCCTCCGTTGCAATCGAGGGGTTACGAACATATTAATCATCTCCTGCCTTAATTAATTATATTCGCCATTTCAAACAAAGTTTCCTTCAACCAAAAAAAATTCTTATGGATAATATTTTAACCCCATAGCAAGAACATGATGGGAGGGAGCTAAGCCACTGTACTTGTGTAGAAACATGAGAATGGGTTGATCTAAAATCCTCTACACTAATTGACAGTTTTCGATAGTATGGTAGTATATTAATATCAAAAATACTTTAGCGCTTAAAAGCGTCTAAGCAAAAAAGATAAGTGGGTAGGAATAACATGAAAAATAATCATCAGAACTTACAAAAAGGATTATTACCGAGGCATGTCCAGTTTATAGCCTTAGCTGGTATGATTGGTACGGGGATTTTTAAAGGGAGTTCCGACACCTTGGCGATTGCAGGACCGAGTGTTGTAATTGCCTATTTAATTGGCGGCCTTTTACTATTTATCATAATGGCTGCCTTAGGGGAAATGGCGCTTGCTTTTCCAAATTTAAATGTACAGCATTTAGTAAATAAAGCATTTGGATTCCAAGTTTCGTATATTGTGGGATGGCTTTACTGGATCAACTGGATTCTTGTTACGGTTGTTGAATTATTAGCAGCGGGAAGTTTCCTACAATTTTGGTTTCCTACAATACCATTATGGGTGTTAAGTTTCCTTTGCGCAGTTATAATCGTAGGAATTAATTTAACTCAAGTAAAAAATTATGGGGAACTTGAATTTTGGTTTGCTGGAATTAAAATCATAGCGCTGATAGCGTTTATCATTTTAGGCTTTTCACTCCTATTAGGAATTATTCCAAGCTCGATCCAGGATCCGCTCGCTAACTACACAGCACACGGCGGATTTTTCCCGCACGGAATGGGTGGAACTTTCAGCGCCTTTTTAGTGGTCATGTTTTCGTATGGTGGTGCGGAGTTAATTGGGGTCGCTGTTACCGAGACAAAGGATGCTGAGCGAGTATTGCCAAAGATTATTAAAGGGGCAGTTTGGCGTGTTATTATTTTTTATATATTACCAATACTAATCATTTGTGGACTCATGCCTTGGGACAAGGTTACGGGTGCAGACAGTCCTTTCGTTCAGGTCTTCAGTACAACAGGGTTGCCTGGAGCAGCACATATTATGAATTTTGTCCTGCTGACAGCCGTACTGTCCGCTGCAAATTCAGGTATTTATGCGACATCCAGAACGCTGTTTTCTATGGCACAAAGTGGCGTTGCGCCTAGGGGGTTAGCAAAGCTCTCTGCAAAGGGAATTCCATTAACAGGAATAATGCTTACAAGTATATGTATATTAGCAGGTGTTTACCTAGCCTATCTAACACCTAGTGAGGTAATCGGCTATCTCATGACCATTCCAGGGTTTACAGTCATGCTAATCTGGATTAGTATTTGTGCAGCACAGTTAAAACTAAGACCACTTTACAAAAGTCAACCGGCATTTAACGTAAAATGGTTTCCATATACGACCATCTTCGCGATTGTATCTTTAAGTATTATCTTTATTGGATTTGTGTTTAATCCAAATAATCTAATTGGTACAACCGTAAGCTTGGCAACCATTGGCTTGTTAATCATTCTCTCATTTCTTGTTAGAAAAAATGGTTTGAATGAAATTACCGCTTAATAGATACAGAAAAGGCCCTCAATTTACTTGTTGGTCTTTTTTCCTTTTTCAAAGAGAAAGCTTTGAAAAGTACTCGATCACATACTGACGAAATTCTTGTCCCGCCTCAGATAAATATCGCCTCTTTGACCAGCCTAACCCAATGGTCCTTTGGCATTTTGGTTCAATGATTCTCAGTTTGTTTGGAAAGGGATTCGTATGATGGAGCCACGAAATTTCTGGAATAAAAGCAATCCCTAAACCTTGTTTAACTAATTCCCCTATCACCCCCGGCTCATCTCCTTCAAAAGCAATGTTTGGAACAAATCCTGCCTTACGACAAAATTCATCTGTTAAGTTTCTAAATCCGAAACCAGTATTCATACCGATAATAGGCTCGTCCTTTACTTCATTAAGAAATATTTCTTCTCTCCTCGATAAACGATGTTCTGGGGGAACAATTAAGTAGATTTCTTCAGTCATTAGCGGTTCCCAGATGATATCCGTCCCCTCAATAGGCACGGATGAAATACCAAAATCAATCTCCGCCTTTTCCAGCCGGCTTTTCATTGAGGAGGTTGACTCTAGGACTTGTTGAAATTTAATTTCGGGAAAAAGCTTTAAAAAAGAACTCAATAACTCAGGAAGGACCCTTGGAATACTGACCGCTAAAGTAATTTGCGTTTGCCTTTGATGAGCTCTTTCAGCAATTTCTCTTTTCCCTTCATTTAATTCTAAAAATATCCGATTCACTCGATCTAAAAACAGTTTTCCGTAGTCGTTTAACCGGAGCTGTCGATTTTTCCGATCAAATAATGGAACACCCAAATCTTCCTCTAATCGTGCTATGGTTTTACTTAAAGAGGGTTGGGCAATTTGAAGTTCTTCTGCGGCTTTGGTCATATGCTCAAGTCTGGCAACTGTTTGAAAATACTGTAATTGTAAAAACTCCATCAATTATGCCCCCTTATCAATAGCTTGAAAGCTACTAAATGATAACTAATTATATATTATACAATATACGTAAAAGTATTTATCATTGTGGTTATGTAAAAAACTTAAATGTAAAGGGGTCATTATGAAAGGAATTCACTTAGTATTTAGGGATTTAAAGATGATGTGGCATCATAAGCACGGAAGGATCGCCTTAGTGTTCCTATTAATCGTTCCGTTAATTTATTCTGGTTTCTTTCTTGCTGGTTACTGGAATCCCTATGGACGGTTAGATCAACTTCCTGTCGCTGTCGTCAATCTAGATCATGGATCGATGATGGATAACAAGTCGATCGAGGCAGGTCAGGAATTTGTCAAAAACTTAAAAGAAAACAAGGACCTCAAATTCTATTTCCTCTCTGCAAAGACCGCAAACCAAGGTTTGAAAGACGGGAAATATTATATGGTTCTGACGATTCCAAAAGATTTTTCACAAAAAGTTAGTACATTAATGGATGAACATCCCGAGCAGGCACAACTAAATTTTAAAATAAATCCAGGAAAAAACTTTGTTGCCTCACAAATTAGTACGACCGCAACGGAAGAAATGAAGACAAAAATATCAGCTAGCATCACGAAATCCTACGCAGATGGCGTATTTTCAAAGTTTGTTGAATTAGCAGACGGCTTACGTGATGCCGGCGATGGTGCGTCAAAAATTAATCAAGGAACAATCGATGCTAAGAATGGAATGATCCAGCTGTCAGATGGTGTCGACCGCTTAAATAATGGTGCAAAAAAGTTAGAGGATGGGAGTCAGCGGCTTTCAAACGGTCAACAAAAATTGACCCATGGGCTTGCCGGTTTAAAAGAGGGCTCACTAGCACTTTCTAATGGCATGGAAAAGCTTTCTGAAGGTCATGCAAGTGTAGAAGTTGGGATGGAACAATTAACGGAAGGCATGCAATCTTTGGCTTTGAATAGTGAAAGGTTATCTCAAGGTCAAGCAGGGGTGAAAAACACGACAGATGAATTATCGAAAGCAGTAGAACTATTTTTACAAAATCACCCTGATATGAAAAATGATACTACCTTCCAACAAATTGCTGCCATGTCAACCGGCCTATCAAAAGCAGCTGATTCATTGAGAAGTGGTCAAGTCCAACTTGCTCAAGGGGCAAACAAATTAGTTCAAGGACAAACAAAAGTCCAAGATGGTATGACAAAGCTTGGCGATAAAATGGATGATGCTGCCACCGGGGCAAACAAATTATCTGAGGGAACCGTACAATTTTCCAATGGTTTCGTTCAATGGAAAAATGGTTTTTCCTCTTTAAACAATGGAATAGTTGATTTAGCAAACGGTGGAAGTAAATTAGATAACGGCACCAATCAGTTGGTAGATGGTTTGGATCAATTGAGCGTTGGTTCAGACGAGTTAGCCACAAAATTAAATGATGCTGCTAAGCAAACGTCTAGTATCCATAATAATAACCAATTAACCTCGATGTTCTCAGAACCAGTCAAATTAGTAGAATCGGATTTATCCGAGGTTCCGAATTATGGTACTGGAATTACCCCCTATTTTCTATCTTTAGCATTTTATGTAGGTGGAATAATGGCAGCTAACATCCTTCCGTTAGGACGCAGACAAGATCTTAAGGTTAATGGAACAGAGCATTTTATTAATAAACTCGGACTTAAGTACTCAATCGCATTAATACAAGTGTTATTTGTCGATTTGGTAGTCCTTTTCGGATTCAAAGTACATGTGGTAAGTGTTCCCTTGTTTATTGTATCCAGTGTCATTGTCTCCTTAACCTTCATGACAGTCATCCTTATGTTAGTGACATTGTTTGGTGTTGCAGGGAAATTTATGGCTGTCACACTATTGGTTTTACAATTAGCTACATGTGGTGGAACATTCCCGGGTGAATTGAGTAATCCTATCCTAAGCAAGATCGGTAATGCTTTACCAATGGCCCATTCATTACGGAGCTTCCAAGATGTTATCTCCCTAGGGGATTGGGCCCAACTACAACAGCAAATACTAATCTTACTTTTCTACCTAGTAATAGCGGGGGGTATTGGATGGGTGACAAGTCATCTGCAACATTCCAAGACTGCCGTGGAGACCTCTCATTAAAAACTAAAAAAGTGATACCCAATATTTACATGGGTATCACTTTTTTAATCTTTTTTGTCTTCTGGCTTTTCAATTACCGGATGGAGATGTTTGATTTCCTTCACATCTGGCTCAACAAATAGCCTAAGTGCTGAGAGCTTATTTTCCCAAAATAGCTCAAAATATTGGAGCCAATCCTTTAGTTCGTTTAAAGGCTCCGGCTCCAGCTTGTACCTTGTTTCCCTGCCCGCTTTCCGTTCCTTAACTAGCCCGGCATCTGCTAATACACGTAAATGCTTGGACACAGCGGTTCGACTTATCGGAAAGTGTTCACTTATCGCCGTGACAGGCATCTCTTCCTTGCTAAGAAGTTTTAACAGCTTTCGCCTTGTTGGATCAGCGATGGCTTGAAAAACATCATGCTTTGCAGATGAAGCCGCCATTTATGCCTCAACATGTGCTTGCAATTTTTTCACAAGACCTGCCCAGCCCTGATTCATGTTATCGCGGATAGGAGTATGCGGAGCACCGAATTCTGTAACTTTGTTAGCGTCCCAGCCACCATGGATAAGAGTTAACTCTGTTTTATCATCCAGTTCTTTTAATTCAAATGTTAGTGTCCAATCTTTTCCCCAATTAAATGAAAGTTTGTTAGGTGGATCGACATGCGTTACCTTACATGGCGACATGCCAAATTGCGCAGCATTTAAGTGAAATTCATGACCTTCAACAGGCTGAAGATCATTCGGCATGAACCACGCACCCAGACCTTCTGCTGTAGCTACTGCATCCCATACTTTAGCAATTGGAGCATTGTAAACGACTGTATACTTTATATCTTCTAATGTTGCCTGTGACTCATTTCCCAATTTTTATTGCCTCCTCGAATTTTGCTGCGATTACTACTTCATTACGAAACCATTTGGTTTCACATCAAGACTATATAACACCATTTGGTTGCACGTCAAGCATTTCTTTTTTAAAAACAAAAACGGTGACTTCACATTAAGTAAAATCACCGTAATTTTCATTCAATATACTTTCATCCCATAATTATTACAAATCAATATATAGGATAAGCAGTAAAAATATGCTACTTTTAATATTAACCAATCTGCTAACTTTCCTTATTAAAATAAAAATTGGGGTAATAAATATGATAAATACTCAATATTTACGAAGAATTAATCTGAAAAGAGATGAAATTCCTTCTTTTAATAAATATCCCTTTAACCTGCCCAGTTTGCGAGGCTTAGACGAACTAGCTTTTCATCCGAATGTTACTTTCCTGATTGGGGAGAACGGCATGGGTAAATCCACCCTGCTTGAAGCGATTGCGGTAGCAGTTGGTTTTAATCCAGAGGGAGGGTCCTTTAATTTTAATTTTTCAACCTATGATTCACATTCTCCTCTTGCAGACTATCTCAAAGTAATAAAGGGTATCGAAAAACCTAAGGATGGATTTTTTCTGCGCGCTGAAAGTTTTTATAATGTTGCTTCTAATATTGAGGAGCTGGATAAAGGAGGCGGCGGGAGAAGGGTCATTGAATCATTCGGAGGTGTTTCCCTGCATGAACAGTCGCATGGTGAGGCCTTCTTTGCCACTTTTCTTCATCGGTTTGGAGGTAATGGGATATACCTTTTAGACGAACCAGAAGCAGCCCTCTCCCCACTGCGGCAGATGTCGATGCTGACAAGGATTCATGATTTGGTGAAAGAGAACTCCCAATTTATTATTGCTACCCATTCGCCAATCATCATGGCTTATCCTAAGGCAAAAATCTTTGAATTTACAGAAGAAGGAATTATTGAAAATACACTTGAGGAAACGAATCATTATCGGATTATGAAACAGTTTTTTGATGATAAAAATAGAATGCTGCATCATCTGTTAGATGATTAAAAATTGACTTTGAAAGGCGGGTTTCTCAATCACCATTCGTTCCAGGAACGTAGACGCCTTCTATGTGACCCTATCCTTCATTCTGGCATTCTTAGGGGAACGTAGACACCTTCTACGTTACCCTATCCTTAGTTAGACCCCTGTTTCGGTCACGTAAACACCTCCTACGTGACCCTATTCTTAATTAGCCCCTCTTTCGGTCACGTAGACACCTCCTACGTTACTCTATCCTTGCTTCGACCCCTGTTTCGGTCACGTAGACACCTCCTACGTTACCCTATTCTTGGTTTGACCCCTGTTTCGGTCACGTAGACACCTTCTACGTTACCCTATTCTTGGTTTGACCCCTGTTTCGGTCACGT
>NZ_JAGGQY010000097.1:0-8749 GCF_018613105.1 Bacillus sp. ISL-77 | reverse complement strand
ATATTAAGGGTTATGAAATCCTGCGAATAAGCGAGTATTCGTGAGAAAATCGTATTAAACTGAGGGAGTAGAGTTTGGACGGTTTGCCAGTAAACATGCCCTACAAAAAGGAAAGAAATTAGAAACGATCTATTTCCTAGGTTTTACACATTATTGTACAAAAAACCGTAAGGGTAATTTCATGGTAGGTAGGAAAAACGAGAAGACCAGATTTAAGCGAAGTGTAAATAAAATCTAAGAAGTACTTCGTACTATCAGACATTGGTCTATAAAAGACCAAGTTGAGAAGATAAATCAAATTCTTAGAGGTCATTACAATTACTATGGTATGGCTGGCAATCTTCGGTCAATAACAAAAATCTATAAAATTACGGAACGTTATTGGAGAAGAATGTTAAGTAGTAGAAGCCAAAAGAGCTATATAACGTGGGAAAAGTTCAATAAGATTAAGTCGATTTTTCCTCTAGAGCGTCCTAAACTTTCAATTCCATTTTCGGAATTAAAGATTTACGCGAAACTGTGAAGCAATTTCTGAAGAGCCCGGTGCGGGAAATCCGCACGCCGGGTTCTGTGGGGGTTTGAGTCGCCAATTGGGCGACCTTTCTACCCGGAGGGTGGAGTACAATTTACCGCAAGGTAGAAAGGCTCCCTTCTACTCGACTAGTGGAGTAAGAGATTATCCAAATGACATTCTCAATTACTATTTCACTTCACCCATATGGGTGAATGAGTTGAAATTCTCTTGTAGAACATATCTAGGCTAAAAAATCAGACCAAGGCTGAATTATTTTGGCTTAGGTCTGATTTTTTTGTTATGCTTTGCAGCTTTAGAAAATCGGCTAAGCGGTAGTTGGTTTCTTAAAATCCGCCTAACCATTTTCGTCTTCTTCAAGGGCAGGCGTATTGCCATATTAAACGGTGCCCTGCCTTTTATATGTAAATTATACTTGACTTCATGTATAGTTTGTTTTACATTATAATTAACACATTTTACCAAATTTAAAATTTAACGCACGGGGGGTGTAAACTATGACCTATCAAGAAAAGAAAAGCATTGTATCGTTGATCAGCGTTATTCTCATTTTCGGATCTTTTTGTTTTTACATGTACCCGCAGTATCCCGGGGGGGGGCTGGAGTCGAAGGAAACCTTTCGCTATTGGGGTTCCTTTGTCCTCAACTTGATGTTGGTTTCAATAATCGCGCACATCATTATCAGCATTATTTTTAACATCGTCTTTAGAATTACGACGAGAGAAAAGGAACCAACGTTTGCAGATGAACTAGATAAGTTAATAGGCTTGAAAGCAACCCGAAATTCTTTTTTTGTCTTTATTGTGGGTTTTCTTCTTGCAATGGGTTCGCTGGTCATCTATCAGCCGTCACAGATGATGTTCATTATCTTGATAACTTCAGGACTCATTTCCGATGTGACAGGCTCCGTTACGAAACTTTATCACTATAGGAGAGGAGTCTAATATGGGCAAAAATCTTGTCGGCAACCACATCCGAAAATTACGATTTAACCATGATGAAATGACGCAGCAACAATTGGCTGACAAGGTAGGCGTAACAAGACAAACGATTGTGGCTCTCGAAAAGGGAAACTACTCCCCATCACTAGAACTGGCTTTTCGAATTGCTCATGCCTTTAACTTACCGCTGGAAGAGGTATTCTTTTATGGGGACAACACAAAGCTGTAGAACTGTGATTGTTTTTGCTTTATCGTTATTGAATTTATTAAAAAAGGGGATAAAAAAATGAATTCAAACAAAAAAGCGGCAAAAATTGTAGGAGTCTTGTTTATACTTGCAGCAGTTACAGCAATAATAGGTCTTAAATTATACGATCCTATTCTAAAGGGTCCTGATTATCTGATTAAAGGATCTGAACACGCCAACCAGGTGATACTTGGGGCATTTATGGAGTTAATTCTTGTCGTATCAGCGATTGGTACGGCAACTACCATGTTTCCAATTTTAAGAAAATATAATGAAACGATAGCTCTTTGGCATATTTGCTTCAGGTTTCTTGAAGCGGTTATCATTACCGTTGGTGTAATCAGCGTACTGTCCCTATTGACCTTAAGCCGGGAATTTGTAGCAGCAGGAGCCCCGGATTCCGCCTCTTTTTATGCTTCAGGTATTATATTAAAAGCAGTACATGACTGGACATTTATGCTTGGTCCCCTTTTCATGCTGGGCATCAATACGATGATGTACAGTTATATATTTTATAAATCCAAGCTCGTACCCAGGTTTATACCTATCCTGGGTATGACAGGGGCAACGCTTGTTTTTATTTGTGCCTTGTTAGTAATGTTCGGTGTAATTCAACAAGTTTCTGTTTGGGGTGCTATTTTGGCGCTACCAGTAGCAGCTAATGAAATGATTTTAGCAGTATGGCTCATCGTTAAAGGATTCAATGAATCTGCACTTGTTTCCATGTCTGCAAAAAAGAAAGACTACGAGATACCTAAATAAGGCGAATTCTTAAATGAATCGATTTGTTGGAGTGAACTAATGTAATTAATTAACGGGGCTTTAGCTCAAGAACGATTTTGCTGCTTCGGCAGCCTTTTTTCGTTATTCCACTTCCATGATACGTCTTAGGTTCAATGTTATACGACGATAGCCATATATGCCGTCCACCTTTTTATATACGCGCTTTATCTCCTGAAGGATCTCCTCATTTAACCTTTCATTTTCTGAAGGGGAACGGTCAATCCACTTATAATAAGCTGAACGTGAGATCTTCGCAATCTCACATAATAGTACAATGGAGAAATTTTCTTGCTCATGAAGTTCTTGAATAGCTACATATTTATCTGTTAATCGGGTCTGGCTTAAGGACGCTTCTTTAAACGCCTCCTTTCTAGTTCCTCCAACTTTTTTAAAAATACATTCTCTGCCCGAAGACGCTCATTTTCGCGCTCCAATCGCTTCATTTCTCGCTGGATTTTCTCCTCCGCAGTTAACTCTGGCTCTGTCTTACTCCTTCCGCGCTTATCTTTAAGACCGTCTTCTCCTTCTTTTTCATACTTTTTCACCCATTGGTAAACCTGTTGATATGAAACTTCAAAAAGCTCTGAAGTCTGGTGATAATTTTTTTGGTTTTGAAGACAGTACATAACAATTTTCAAACGTTCTTCAAGTGTAGTAGACCGACCTTTAATCATAGAGTTACTCATCCTTTGCATCTCTTTTAATTCTCTATGATCATTATAATGCTTTATCCACTATCTCAACACAGAGTCGCTTGATATTTCATACTTACGTACAATCTCAATCAGGGAATAGGTCCCGGAAAGATAATCAAGAACTGCAGCCGTTTTTACCTCGTTTGAATACCCTTTTCAACCGCTAGATCCTTCAAGCCTCTTGATCCCATATGTTTCAAATAGAAACATCCATTTTTTAATCGTATGCTTCGAAATGTTGTTTTGACAGCAGAAGTCTGGAATAAAGGTTTGTCTGTCCAGATAAGCCATAATTAACTCATATTTTTCTTGTGCAGTATACGCACTTTTCGCCATAGAAAAAGCCCCCAACAAAGCAAACAGATTTTTATTATTTCATCTGTTTACTTTATCGGGAGCATATCAGAACAAATGTACGCTTTTTTGACTATTATTGTTTATTCTGGTTCTCCTGAGACTTGTGCTGTTGAGCACTTCTTACATCCTGTTTAACAGGAGTTAATTCAGAAGACGCTTCTGTTTGAAATTGTGGTCTTCCAGTTTGCATGGTTTGTCGCTGATTGGAAGCCTGTTTGCCTTGTTCTCTTCCTAATAAGCGATGGAAGAAAATTTCAAAAGCTGTGATTGCTATCGAGCCAATAAGTGAAGCGGATAACACGTCATCCTCAATGGTCATATTATCGATCATTAGGTAGAGAATTACAAACGCTAAGGCAAAATCAGCAATAGTTGCCACTGTGTTATTGGTAACCCGTAAAATAAATAAGTCACCCACTACATAACTAACAATAGCTAATACCGCTGAAATCCCTAGGATATCAGAAGCGCCCAAATCGTAGCCCAACGCATCGATAATGCCCAGAACAACAACAGCTGCAATAAACTTCATGGCAATTCTTAAAATATGCCTCATTTCTTACACCTCCTTTGTGTATTTTTCGATAATATCTTTTAAGATATACACCGATATAAAAGGAGGTTTCAGGAGATTAAATTGGATGCTAACTTGAAGTTATAAAAGGTGTGTGATGGTCTAAGTGGAGGTCATTTTTTTTATTGTTGTACTAAGTAAGTAAAGGGATAACGTTTTCCACCAAATTGTTACGGTAAATTCAAGTTTATTATGGCGTGCTGATATAGGTATTTATACTGCTAAATTCAAGGGGCGTAACAAGGTGATGGTTCATTTAACATGATAAATTACAATGTGAAATTTTTAGATGCCTCGTGTTAACAATTTGATAGTAATTTTTTTCTGAAGGATTTTTGTAGGAATAGCACGGCGAAATGAGTCTTACTGTCCAAGTAAAATCCAAGTATTAATCCCTTTAGCAGCATAGAAGTAAAACAATCATCATTTAAAACAGTTAACTTTAATTTTTGAATGTTGTCTTATTCGTGAGATTTCAAATATGTACGGAGTACCAGGTTTATTGAACAAAAGGGCACTGTGACCCATCAGGTTAGCATAACTGGCCTCCACCCCTTGGATAGGCATGACGAAGGAATGAGATGGCGATTGACCCGTTGAGACAGGGGAGGGAAAGCCTCCAGGAGCGGCATGGAGATGTACATTATATGGTAAAATATGGAGTGGTAGCTAACTCCTTTATTTAACTATGCCTTCACGAAGCCAAATGATCTGAATTCATTGCAATTACCCGTCAATCTATTTATAGGGGTTATGAAATCCTGCGAATAAGTGAGCATTCAAGAGATATTCGTATCAAACTGAGGGAGTTTAATAAGGGGAAGGATATAATTAATACCGCCTGGTGTAGTACAACAAAACAAGAAAACTATCATGGAAATAGAAAAGACCGATTCACCTCCCCTTGCTATACTAAGTTAATTCAAGATAAATATTTTCTTCAATATTACTTGACGGGAATATTCCTGTTTGTTTATATTTTAATCAAGGGAATATAATTCTATAAATCGTGGTGTAAAGATGAATACTACATTATTAAGTGCTCTTGCCGAGCCAAATCGATTAAGGATTGTTGAACTCCTTAGAGACGGACCTCTCACCGTGGGAGAAATTGCAGACCGACTTCAGATTCGCCAGCCATTGGCATCTAAACATCTAAGTGTGCTTTATAAATCAGGAGTGGTGGAATTTTATGCCGATGCAAATCGTCGAATTTATAAGCTTTGTTCAGAACCCTTTAAGGCATTAAACATTTGGTTGGAACAGTATCGTGAAATATGGGAAGAAAAACTCGACAGATTGGAACTTTATCTGAAGGACCTACAAAATAAAAAACAATAATTGGAAGAATAAAATGTTTACAAAAACCGAAATCACCCGTAGTTTCAACGCTCCTCGCGAGCTTGTATTTAAGGCATTTACCGAATCAGAACATCTGCAGAACTGGTGGGGCCCAAAAGGATGGGCTTTTGATATTTCTAAGTTTGAGATTCGCCAGGATGGTGTCTTCCATTACAGCCAGACATCTCCTGAAGGTAATGTAATGTGGGTCGAATTTGTTTATCATGAAGTAAATGCTCCAGAGAAACTCGTTTACACCTCTTTCTTTTCTTATGAAAAGGGTAACATCGTACGTGCTCCTTTTAACGACAACTGGCCATTGGAAATTCTCAATACTTTTACATTCACCGAGCATGAAGGTAAAACAATACTTACGATGATTGGGACACCTGTATCCCCAACTGAGGAGGAAATGAAAACTTACGAGGAGTCGCAAGAAATGGTTCAGGAGGGCTTTTCAGGAACCTTCATTCAACTGACTGATTACCTCTCAAATATTCAGAAAACTGATTTAGGTCGATGACGAACAAAAGAACAATGAGAACACTGTTAATAGCAGTGTTCTCATTGTTCTTGGTAATTATTTATTTTTACTGATTTTATCCAAACGTGGCAGTTCAACAAGAAGGAGAAATAGAAACTTATATAGAAGTAGTGTTCATCAAGAAGTAAATTGGAGAGGGTCTTTATATCTATGCCCAACGGCATAAAACAAGCCTATGTTTCTCGCAGGTTACGTGTAACTACACTGCGAAGGTAGAGAAAAGATACATAAAAATCTAAAAGCGATTAACATAACTGTCTT
Source organism: Bacillus sp. ISL-77 (assembly GCF_018613105.1). Taxonomy (NCBI): domain Bacteria; kingdom Bacillati; phylum Bacillota; class Bacilli; order Caryophanales; family Bacillaceae; genus Bacillus; species Bacillus sp. ISL-77. Next base: position 2,474 of record NZ_JAGGQY010000097.1, on the reverse strand, counting down.
ATCGTCTATCATGAGAAGTTTTATTTCCAAATCGGACAATTGGATATAACGACAATCGAATTAGTAAGTTCATTGCTCAGTATGGTAAATGCGCTATATCAGGGGTGGAACTAGGAATTAATGATTGGCACTGTCATCATATGAATCCTTATCATCTTTCAAAAGACGATACCTATTCAAATCTAGTAATCCTGCATGAAGCAGTCCATCGTTTGGACATTAAACTGGACATACATTTTAAAAAGTTTATTTTGTTAAATGCCCTTTTTGAAACAATTTTTGTATCTCCAGTTACCAAGTTCTTTACAAAAGTAAAACTCTATAAATTAGTTAATTTTAACGAATTTCAATTCTTTTTATATTTCTTTTACAAGGCTTTTTTTTTATATGGATTTCAATACCTTATTGAGGGTAAAAGGAAAATTAACTAAAAGACTTGTGAACTAATTCACTTAAAGTAACGGCTGCGATACTTCAAGTAGAAGGTCGCCTTTTTTCTTTTTCCACAAGAAGATTGTGAAATGTTGTACTTAAACTATAGGGCAGTTTAGTTGAAGAGAGAGATGTCTCTTTTATATCGTATTTGACAAAAAGGGCAAACTTGAAAGTTACTTGAAAGTAAAAACTTCAGTGAACAATACGAAGATATAAGTTAAAAAAGTTAAGAGCTTTTCTTACCTTTTTGTAATTCACCAATTATTAATAGTAATGCCAGCAATGCAATTAATACTCGATAAAAAAACATAAAATGTATATTGGAAAATAAATGCTCATATATCTAGGTAAACATTGTTTTTCTCCTTAATAAAAAATGATTTAAAGTTAATATTCCCTTTTTGAGAAAAATATCACTTGCATAAAACTAGAAAATGATGCAATACAAGAGTATGTGCTTGTTGAACTAACGGTAGCAGGTTACTTTAAGAAGGTTAATCAGAATTAGTAGCGAAATAATAAGGATAAAATCTAATCGTTAAACGAGGGAATTAATATATGAAAAGGTTAAATTGGGATAGAGAACAGCTTTGGGAAGGATGCATATTGGCTTCAATTGCTCACGCCATTATGGTAGCTCACTATCCTGAATTTTCGCACGAACAATCCTGGGATGACATTAATTACAATGTACAAGATAGTTCAGGTACTCGTGGGACAATAACCTTCCATCCCAACTATTTGGTAGGTGCTTTTCGAAACGATAATAGTGAGCGTTTATCAGAAAATATAGATGCTCTTGATTACTTTATAGATGCTCCCGAAGAAGCAAAAACGTTGGCAGTTAACGAAACTCTACAATATGTGCTAGATGATGTTGATGGAAAGACAGCCCCAGTAGTTACTACTGCTTTTTGGGGAAATTGTGATGGTATTTATTCAAAAGACAAATTTGAGGATTTTATTGAAAATGGTGGTTTCTTAATAGAAAGGCAAGTTACAGATATTAAAACAGCGATTAATGAATGGAAAGAGGACTATGAAATGTCTGAAACTCAAGTTAATCTACTTCAATCTGTGTTTAAAAGAAAAATAAGTAACTCAACTGGTGACATAGTTTTGACTGAGGATGAAATAAAAATGATTGAATCAGATGACGATGAAGGTCTTAACGAAAGCAGAATTTCATTTGAAGAAATCGGCATCAGGTGGGAGAAATAGATTAGCTCTTTATTGAGCTAACGGGTGCAATAGTTGAAGATCGGAGCTGTCATTGAGGCAGCTTTTTTTATTGAGTTAACGGTAGAAGTTAGTTGAAAAAGAAAATAAAGGTTTTTGTGGTTGTGGTCGAGAAATAAAATTAAAACATTAATTATTTAAAGGGTGATATTTAATGGAAATTAGGCAAATAAAAACAATTGATGCAGCGAGTTTTGTGAATTTAATTAAACAAGTTGAAAGCGAGTCCGCATTTATGCTCTTAGAAAAAGGAGAAAGAAATATTGGACCTGAACAACAAGAAAAAAGAATAGAAGATATGAAAAAAGAGGATAATTCAACTATTTTTGTAGCAGAAGAAAATAATGAATTAATTGGATACCTAATTGCTATTGGTGGCAATGCCAGAAGGAACAAACATTCTGTATATCTTGTTATTGGTATCTTAAATCGATATAGAGGTCTTGGGATAGGAACAAAACTATTTAAACAATTAGAAGAGTGGGCAACTGAGCATAGTATTCACCGATTAGAATTGTCCGTAGTAACTCGTAATGAAGCTGGATTGGGATTATACAAAAAAATGGGATTCGATATTGAAGGAACAAAAAGACAATCACTCTACATAGACGGCATATTTGTTGATGAATACTATATGTCTAAACTTTTATAAAAAAACCTTATTCATCTAACGAAGTGCTAGAGCCAACAATGAGTCAAAGTTACGGCTCTTTTCTTACGATTGGTTAATTAGCAGGTCGATACGGCGGAACCATTATTCTTATTGCACTAAATTGGCAGTTTAGTTGAACATAATTTAG
>NZ_JAGGQY010000096.1:0-14553 GCF_018613105.1 Bacillus sp. ISL-77 | reverse complement strand
CCAGTTAACTGTAACCTATCCATGTACAAACTAACTATCTTTTCTTTGGTTTTTAATGGGATTAGTGAGACCACAAGAACCGTCCCCATGGTCTTATTGTGCTAACGGTCAGTTTAATTGAAGAAGCATTCAAAGAATTCTATTTAAAAACTAACAATAACAGACATTGAAGTGGTAATATTTAATAAAAACGGGGTTGTAGGATGAAATTGAAAAGTGCGGTAATTACTATTATATTTTTTATCTTTCTCGGAGGTTGTAGTGATACAGAAGAACCAAAAATTCAAGATAAAAACCTGGATGAGGCATCGATGAATTTTGATATGAACAATGTTAAACCTTTTTTACAACGCATTAGCCCATTAGTTGAATCAGGTTTTTCAACAAAAGAAATTAACCAAGTACAAGAAAATTTAGAAAAAATGGAGCCCGATGATGAGTATGAGGTTGGTAGATTCGATATAGTTTATCGAGACAAAAAGACTCCTATTATCATAAAGGCTTTTATGGATAGTCCTGAAGCACCTGATGTTTATATCTTTACAGAACCTGATTTAGCAAACCAGATACAAGAAGAAATGATTAAGTTTGCAGATGAATTGGAAGCTGGTAATTGAAAAACTCGACTAACGGGGCAGGATAGTTTAACAAGAAGCACAAAAAGGTTACAGTAATTTAAATGAATAAATTAAAAAGGGGGGATTCTTTTGAGAAAAACCAAAATACTCTCTTGGACCGAAGACTGGGGAAAATCATACAGGCAAGAAGAGATAAAATTAAAAAAAGTATTTAAAGATGAACTAAATGATATTTTCCATATTGGAAGTACCTCTATACCAACAACAGGTTACGCAAAGCCGATAATTGATATTTTGATTGTTGTTAAGGATATTGAAAAAGTAGATTTATTCAATGATGAAATGCGGGCATTAGGGTATGAACCGAGAGGTGAAAATGGGATTGCTGGAAGAAGATATTTTCCAAAAGGAAAAGATAATAGAACACATCATTTACATATCTTTCAAGTCGGAAGTGAACACATAAAAACTTACTTAGATTTTAAAGAATACTTGATAAAGAACCCCTCTGAAGCCAAAAAGTATGGAGAATTGAAAATAAACTTAGCAAAACAGTTTCCTAACGACCATTACAAGTATCAAGATGGAAAGCAGCAGTTCGTTAATGAATTAGCAGATAAAGCGAAAGAATGGGCGTCACAGAGAAAATTTTCTTATTAAAGTAACGGGTGCTTGAGTTGAAAAATGGGATTGCTGCGGCGATTCCTTTTTTGTTCTTCAGCTAACGGGCCAGATTGTTGAGGAATTATTAACAGTAGACATCCTGATTAAAGATTGTTTGTGAGAAGTTACACCTAAGCTAACGGGTGCAGTTCAATAAAAAATTTAAAATTCCCTTTACCTTGTACCATAGTACAGGGTTTATAATTTATATGAGGTGAATTAGTTATGTATCGGGTTAGTGAGCTTGCTGAAAAATGTAATGTCAATAAAGAAACAATAAGATATTACGAAAGAGTGGGTTTACTTAAAGAGCCTAATCGAACGAATGCTGGTTATAGGATGTATTCAGAAGAAAGCGTCAATCGTATAAAATTTATCAAAAGGATTCAAGAGCTAGGATTTACTTTAGCTGAAATTTCTAAATTGCTCGGAGTCGTAGATAAAGACGATGAACGATGTAATGATATGTATATCTTTGTTGTTAATAAAAATGAGTATTATATGTCTAAATTATTATGAGTATCTTTACTCCGTTAAAGGGCGCTTTAATTGAACAAGCAGCTAAAAGGATCTTCCAGCCGAAGATCCTTTTTCAGTACCGATAATACCTCACTATGTTAATTTCATTTCAAAATCATCTCGATATATAATACAACATTTTAAAAAATATTTTTCAATTCCTCTGTTAGTCGTAGGAATTTTTCTTTGTTTCGATCCTGTAATGACTGGTCAATCTCTTTTAGGATTTGCTCTTTTCGTAAATTACGAAGGGCTTTGTTTAACAACGTTTCAGCAAATTCAGAATCCATGATGTTTACTTCAGGTTGTGGTGGTGTATTAAGAAAATTCCTTTCCATGGAAACCAACTCCTTGACCTTTTTTCTATTATACTAATGGTTTTCAGACTATTCAAATATTTTGCTTGATAGTTCTATGGTATTTATAGCTAATGTGTTTACATCTGAAAGTGTAAACTCATTGAAACCTCAGTCTAAAGATAGAATGAGATAGATTAACGATTAAGAAACTGAAAGAATAATAGATTTTGAGATGAATTAAAAATATCCTTGTTTAAAGACCATAACTGAAATCAAATAGGTAAGATAAGAGTTTAGTTCAAATCGATCTTTATTAACAAAATCAGACAACGTTAATTTGCTTTCTCTTGACACTATTTTACCCCCTTATTTAGCTTCTTTATCTTTATGATTTCCAAGCTATTATTCTTTTATACATATAAATTAATAAAATATTTATTTTTGAGTATAAATTTTCTCACATATATTAAAAAGTTCTTGAAAATTTTATGAGTTTCTGGGCCTTTAATTGCTGAGAATAAATATTATGCAACTAGAAATATTCATTATCTTAAACAACTTCTTTTTTTCATACCGATCATAGACCTTTTCAGGAGTAATAAATGTTTAAACTCGCCAATCATGTTCCCATTAAAGGGCATTAAATGGAATTAAATGGAATTAGGCTTATTGAACGAAGGGGCAGATTAGTTAAAGTTCTTTTAACAAAATAAGTTTTTAATATTCCCTTACAAGAATATTCTTTGTGGGTTATATTGAGAGTGAAAGGAGAAAGGTAATATGGGCGTCAAAATCACAACAACTTTGAGTGCACTTGCCGAGCCCAACCGCCTACACATAGTTGAGCTTTTGCGTGACGGCCCCCTCACTGTAGGGGAAATCGCTGAACGACTTAGTCTTCTCCAACCACAAACTTCCAAACATCTCCGCGTACTTAGTGAATCTGGGCTCGTCGAGGTGCAAGCAATTGCTAATCGGCGAATCTACAAGCTACGGCAGCAGCCATTCCAAGATCTAGATCATTGGCTGGAGTCTTTCCACAGTGTCTGGCATGAAAGATTCGATCGCTTGGATGATTATTTGGATGAATTGCAAGGAAAAGACTGATATTGTGACGAAAAAGATTACTACGGAAAAGAAGTGACGAATTATTACGAAAATATGGTAGGAGGAATTGAAATGTCCGAAAACAAAGTAACAAACAGTATGACAACTAACGTAGAAGGGCGAGTTCTTGTCATAGAGCGAATCTTCAACGCCCACGAGATCTCGTATTTAAAGCATTTTCGGAGCCTGAGCGCTTAGCGAGCTGGTGGGGACCAAGAGGAAGGCAAACAGAAAATCGCAAATTTGAGTTTAAGCCTAACGGCGTATGGCATTATTGCATGCGTTGCACAGATGAGAACCAAGACGAGTTTTTTTGCCAAGAATCTTGGGGGAAAGCTGTCTATCAAGAGATTATTGCGCCTGAGAAGATTGTCTATACAGATGTGTTTGCAGATCAGGAAGGTAATGCTGTCGATGGAATGCCAGAGATGCTGATTACGATGAATTTTATTGAACACGAAGGAAAGACGAAACTTAGTACGCGTTCTCAATTCGCGTCAATCGAGGCTCTTCAGCAGGTAATGGACATGGGTGCAGTCCAAGGAATGGCCTCACAATTTGACCGCCTCGATGACCTTCTGGAAGAGCTTCAGTAGATAAGATAACAAGTATTAGGAGTTGTTAAGGCAACTCCCTTATTTTTCTAACAGGGGCTATTTTTGAATAAGTACGAAAAAGTTTCAACAGTCCTTGATCTTCCACAATCGGGCGCAATTCTAGAATAAAAATTGTGCTCTTTCTTTATGTATAGGGTATTTTCTTGAATATGGGAAGGAATTATTAGAAAGTTATCTTGGCTTTCGTTATATTCCTTTAATCATTTCACATGTTCCAGTACCATCATTGAAACCCACTTGTTACGGCCTCTGTCACAAATCACCTTAAAACACTACTTTTCCATTATATTTTGTGTGACATTATATAAAAACACTTGCTAAAACTGGGTTTTAAATTAATTTTTTGACATTTAATATAAATTTCTTCTTTCCACGATCCCTAATTATTAAAAAATGCCCTCATTTTACTTTTACCAACCTGAAAGCTTTAAGGCTGCGTGTTTTCTTCAGAAATAAGGACTTCTCTTTCTTTGAACTTTTATCCAGATGGAAAACCAATCGGGTAATCTCCTTTGCCACTATTACCGGCTGACATTGAAATTTTTCGAAAAGATTACTTTCCCAACCAGTACTAAGAATGTAAACAGATTAATATTTTTTTGCTTTTTCATGATGCATCCTCCTTATTTTTCAAAGCTAGTTTACTATTTCTAAGTTAAGAATAGCACTCTATTCTCTCTCTTTTGAGTTTTATGTGAGGAGTTCTGACATGCTGATTTATTCCATTTATGTATGTTATATAATTTTTATGACATATCTAATTTTGTCCAACTTAATCTTTCAATTTCTTTAAACAACTCCTCTTGGATTAAAAATTATCTTAAAGCTTATAGAAGGAATGGAAATTGCCAAAAGTCCTATACTACACAAATCCCTAGTGAAAGCCTGCTGGATTATCTTATTTCTACAAGATATGGATCAACAGCGTTTGACATAGATCGGAACCGCAGTATACTGACCCGTACGATGTGGTGTAAGGGGATAAATAGAGGTTAGTGCCTCCCCCCATCTCAATTCTGTTGATTCATTTAACTAAAAATCAAACATCCATTGACCTTTTGTTTCATCCACTTACTAGGAGTCTTTTGATTACTATACAATGAAGGCGTCATCCGGTTGTGCTTCGTATTCGTATAACTCAAAGTTGTCATGGTTGTATGTCCGATCGTTACGCTGCGTTTTTCCATCATCTCTACAAGATTCCGAAGATTATACCCAAGATGCCATCTTACTGTATAGGTATACTCCAGATTTATACATAACTAATCCACTTTGAGATTTTATACAAGAATCTATAATTAAAAGAAACCGAAAAAAGTATGGAAGGAAACCTGACAACAATTATTACTTTGTTTGGAATTGATAGTATGATGATCAAAGAATTTATAAGGGATATTTATACAAACACTTTAATAATCAACAACTGATCTAAACTTATCTATGCTCGAACTATATGCTATTAAATATAAATTACCAGATTTGTTTTAAATAATTATCTTAGAACTAGAACATTTACCATCAAGAGAAATGCAAGGGGCTGACATTATGAAACCAGAGGGTCAAACATCAGTACTAGTTTTATCAACTATATCAATGATTGTTTCATTTGCAGTTTGGTCGGTCTTTGCACCGATTGCTGTGGCACTTCAAGAAATTTACCATTTAAGTACAACCGAAAAAAGCATTCTTATTGCTACTCCGGTTTTGTTGGGTTCTTTGATGCGCATACCAATGGGGATTTTAACAGATCGATATGGTGGCAGAAGAATCTATGCTTTGACTATGTTATTTCTTATATTACCGATGGTTGGAGCGGGATTTGCTCATTCTTATGTCATGATGTTGTTCTGGGCATTTTTTATTGGCATGGCAGGAACAACGTTTGCTGTTTCAATTACTTATGTTTCTAGATTGTATCCACCACAAAAACAAGGTTTAATTCTAGGAATTGCAGGTATGGGAAATTTGGGATCAGCAGTGGCTAGTTTTTTGATTCCTATGATTTTTACTTCATACGGTATGGCCTGGGTGTTTTGGAGCCTTGCTATTGCAATTGGGGTTATGTCCATTACCTTCTGGATAGGAACACAAGATTCACAAAGACCAAGTGAGACCAAGACTTTAATAGAATCTTTGTCTGTATTAAAATTTAAAGAAACGTGGTTTTTATCCATTTTTTATTTCCTTACCTTTGGTTGTTTTGTAACTTTTAGTATTTATTTACCTACATTGTTGCATGACCTGTTTCATATTACAGCTCTTGATGCTGGAATAAAAACAGCAGGATTCGTTATATTGGCTACCTTTATACGTCCAGTTGGTGGGTATTTATCTGATCGGTTTGGAGCAAATAAATTGTTAACCGTTGTCTTTAGTGGTGTATTGTTATGTGGATTGTTCATCGCTTTTACAAAGGAAAATTTTATTTTCTTTAGTATTAGTTGTTTGATTATCTCCATTTTGGTGGGAATAGGAAATGGTGCAGTTTTCAAGATGGTACCTGAAGTTTCATCAGGGAATACAGGAGCGGTAACAGGTATTGTCGGCGCAGTTGGAGGAATTGGAGGTTTCTTTCCTCCAATTGCCCTGGGATTCTTAAAGGATATAACTGGAGATTATTTTCTGAGTTTTGCATTATTATCTATTCTCTCTCTGTTTTGTTTAATTATTAATCATACGGGAATTAATAAAACAAGAGTAAATTTAAGTACAAAGAAAATCGCATAAAAGAGTGTGTCCCAAAAGCCTAGCTTTTGTAACCTCGCTGTTGGACAGATGGATATGAGATGGTTCTTTTCCGTGTTATCCTGGCGGTGGACGTCCTCTTTACCATCTTTAAATTGTGTTAAAAATTATCCTTTATGCCTATGCCAAGGAACTCTATTCATCACGGGTCATATTTTCCAAGTATAGGGGAATATAGTACTATACTTGAACAGTCTGGATTTAGAGTATCATATGTTCATCATTTTGATAGACCTATCCCATTAACTGATGGAGAAAAGGGGTTGAATCATTGGTTAGATAGTTTTGAGGATTACAATTTCCCTGAGTTCTCTAAGTAAGAAAAAATGGCTATTTACGGAAAAATAAAAAATAAGATACAATCAGATTTATATAAAGATGGTATATGGGAATCTGATTATAAACGAATTAGAAATGTTGCCATTAAGAAAAGATAGTTACTGTTGCAGTGTGGTATGTTGAATGCCCTTGGAATTATAAGATCTAAGGCTGTTTTAATTTCCACTAACGAATTTTATGGTAACTAAATAAGCTTATATAATGGAATTAAAAAGAAAAATAATTTTCTTGTTCCGCAATCGGGCGCCATTCTTGAGGATAGGCGCTCATTTTGCATTTAGTGCCATATTGTTGAATTGAATACTTTTTACAATTTTACTTTATAGATAATTAATGGATGGTATAATAAGATCAAGAACAATTGGACGGGGGAGAAATTTGTGGAAGAAATCTTAAAACAAATTTTGAATGAACTAAAAGAAATGCGCGTAGACATAAATGAATTGAAACAAGGACAGAACAGACTGGAAGTTGGGCAAGAAAAATTACAAAAGAATCTTGTCGATAGTTTAGGATTATACACAGATAAAATTGTTGATCATATCGATGATAAAACTGAAGTATTAAACAAAAGAGTCTACAAAGTAGAAACAGAGATTGAACGATTGAGCAGACAGTAAGGAATCATACAGCCCTTACTGTCTTTTAGTTTATATCTCAAAAACTAACCGGAAATCTAAGAGTTATTCCACAAACGGGCGCTATCCTAGAACAAGGATAACGCTCATTTTTCATTTTAGGGCCATTTTCTAGAGAAAGAAAGGAAATTAGACGGTACATCTTGAATTTAAAGTCATGCCATTAAAGGGTCAGTTGAACAAACAGGATTTGTTTTACGGTATATAGAAAGTCATATTAGGGAGGAATATTTAGATGTCAAACCACGAAAACGAAGAAATGCTAACAGGAGGGAATGTCTCTAACGTTTATCGTTCGGGAGATACTGTGCGACGTGAATTAAAGCCAGATAGTCACAAAATTCATAAGTTATTAAAGCATTTGGAGAACAAAGGTTTTAGTTATGCACCAAAGTTTTTAGGTATTGATGAAAAAGGAAGAGAGATATTATCCTTTATTGAAGGAGAAGCTGGTAATTATCCTTTAAAAGAATATATGTGGTCTGATGCTGTCTTAATAGAAATAGCGAAAATGCTCCGGCTTTATCATGATTCTGTGAGTGATTTTTCATTTGATAATAGCTGGCAATCGATAGATAACACCCCCAACAATTAGAGGTACTATGCCATAATGATTTTGCAATATACAACATTATTTTTAATCATGAAAGACCAGTAGGTATTATTGATTTTGATGTTGCTGGACCTGGTCCAAGACTTTGGGACATAGCTTATACTCTTTATACTTGCGTTCCCTTAAGTAGATTTTATCTTTCTGAAACAGATGAGAAAGTTTATTATAAATCATTACAGCATGCAAACCATATAAAACAAAGGGTTAGATTGTTTTTTGAATCTTACGGTGAGGGAATAGAAGAAGATTATTTGGAAATGGTATTGCTACGATTAGAAGGGTTATGTAAAACAATTACAAGAAAAGCCAGTGAAGGAGACAATGCTTTTCAAAAGATGATAGATGAAGGGCATCTTCAACATTATCAAAACGATATTAAATTCATTCGTGAACATGGAAAAGAGTGGATTTAAGGGTAGGTTTTTGTTGAACTAATAGGTGCTTAACTTCAATAAGACAAATATAAATCATCTTCCATAATCGGGCGCTTTACTTCTTGAAAGGGGTAAGGCGCTTTTGGTTGAATTAAAGAATAAGGAATTAGTTTTCGTTTTGATAAGTAAGTAATCGGTTAGGGGGGTATTATGCGAAAAACAGAAGTAGTTGCTTGGACTGAGAAGTGGAATGAGTTGTATCATGTTGAATCGGAAAAAATCAAACGCATATTCTATGATGAAATAATTGATATTTATCATATAGGAAGCACGTCTGTTCCACAAATTGGATATGCTAAGCCGATTATCGATATATTGGTTGTTGTAAAATAAATTAGTAATATTGATTTATACAATAAACAAATGGTCGAAATAGGTTATGATCCTAGAGGGGAGCAAGGTATTGAAGGAAGACGATACTTTAGTAAGGGAGGGAGTAACAGGACCCACCATGTTCATGTTTATCAGAACGGTACATAAATATAGAAAAACATCTAGCCTTTAAAAAATACTTAATTAAGCACCCTCAAGACGCTGAACAGTTAAAAAATAAAAAAACATTGACGGTTAAAAAAATTGCTTACAGTAACAAAACTATGTATATCTTACCAGGCGGCGGTCAAGAACATGGAGAAACTTTAAAAGAAGCAGTTGTAAGAGAATGTTTAGAGGAAACTGGAGTTAATGTAGAGGCAAAAGAACTCTTGTTGGTTTCAGAATATATTGGAAAGAATCACGAACATGCCAAATGGGATTCTCATGTTCATGTTGTTGTTCATCTTTTCGCTTGTACCATAATAGATGAAAGTGATTTTGGTAAAGGAATTGAAACTGATTCAGGACAAGTGGCTCTTGAATGGATACCGTTAAAAGGATTATCAAACTACGATTTTTATCCAAAAGCTATAATACCACATTTAATAAATTACGGGATTCGTAATGAAATTGCTCAAGCATATGTTGGTGATATGGGTTAATTGAGATATGAAAGTTATTCAACTATCGGGCGCTTTAATTGAATAAGACAAATAAAAAGTCGATTCCTTTTCATACAGGAAATCGGCTTTTTTGGGTGGAGTATTTGCTTAGCGTACAAAATTCGCGTTTTGCGGGCGCTATCCCTGTTAAGACTTATGTGACGTATTAGAGCAGCAACCCTGTGATCAAGCCCATTAGGGAAATTGGCGGAATTAACGGAATTAACTAAAGAAAAAAATGTAAAGGTTATTTATTTTGAGGAGCTAACTTCTTCAAAAGTCGCTCAAACATTAGCCAATGAAATAGGTGCTAAAACAGAAGTTTTAAATCCATTAGAAGGATTAACGAAAGAAGAGCAAGAAAAAGGTCTGGATTATATAGATGTTATGAAAAAAAATCTTGAGGCATTAAAACTATCCATTTTAAAGTAATTATTCAAATGAAGGATAGGAGTTTACCCGCGTTTTTAACTAAATCAGTATGTTGATTAAATTCACAATAAGTTACTTTATTATTTTTCTACAAATCTATTAAATTGATTTAGCTATATTACGTGATTTATAAAATCTGTTTATTTATTGAATAGCGGATAGTAAAAAAATGAGCTTGGAGAAGATTTGATATGCTCCCGATAAAGTAGACAGATTAAATAATAAAAATCTGTTTTACTTTATTGGGGGCTTTTTACTATGGGAAAAAGTGCTTATTCTGCACAAGAAAAGTATGAGTTAATTGTGGCTTAATCAATCTCCATATGATATTCGAATTGAATGGGGAAGACGTGGGGCACGAGAAGTAGAAAAGAAAAGGGATATGCCCTAAAGTATTCTTTGGGCACATCCTCTTTAAGATCACACTCTAGTTTGGAGAATTATCTGATTAGTAAGCCACTTTTGCCGCTTCGATAGCCGCTTCATAGTTTGGATGTTCTGTTACTTCATTCACATACTCCGTATATGTTACAACGTCATTAGAATCTATTACAAATACTGAGCGAGCTAGTAGTCTTAATTCTTTAATTGCTACTCCGAATGCTTCACCAAATGATAAATCTCGGTGATCTGAAAGGGTTTGGACATTCTCAATCCCATTTGAGCCGCACCAGCGCGCTTGAGCAAAAGGCAAATCTACACTAACTGTTAAAACCTTTACGTTATCAAGCTTTGCTGCTTCTTCGTTGAAACGGCGCGTTTGTGCATCACATACCCCTGTATCAATTGAAGGAACCACACTGATTAAACGTACCTGGCCCTTTGAACTTTCTAATGTTACCTCAGATAAATCATTGGCTAATACTATAAAGTTTGGAGCTTTGTCCCCTGCCTTCACTTGACTGCCGATTAATGTTACTGGCTTGCCTATAAATGTTACTCCCATGAAAAAATGCCTCCCTTTTAATTAATAACATATCTGTTCATATTATCTTCAATATTAAAAAAATTCAATTACTTATTATTTTTCTGTTTATTTAAACCCGGTATGCGAATCCTTTTATAATCAACTGTCTGTACAGTTACCATCTTTATATCACCTCCCTTTTAGATTCTTCTCAACTTTTGCTCCTTAACACCTTAAAACATAATACTTCCAACATCGCATCTCCAGTTCTCGTTCAACAAAACCAGCTTTTAAAATAAGGTAATGTTATTAATTTAAATAAGATCCAAGGTGAAAAATATAAGATTGAAGGTATACTAAAAATATAGGGTAACTTAGTAGACAAGTCAATCAATAAAATATTGTAAGCCCTTTATTTGGAATCTAAAAGTTGCAAGTCATAAATTAATGAGGTGGCGGACATGAAACATATAAGTATTGAAGAATTAAAAGAAAAAGCGATTGAAATGAGATAAACAGCGATAACCATGATTCACACGGCACAATCAGGTCATCCAGGAGGTTCACTTTCTGCAGCTGACCTGATGACAGCTCTATACTTTAAAGAAATGAACATTGATCCAAACAATCCTACTTGGGAAGATCGTGACAGATTTGTTCTTTCAAAAGGACATGTTTGTCCTATCCAATATGCGGCCTTAGCTTTACTTGGTTATGTCCCATATGAAACGATCTACACGTTAAGAGAGTACGGTTCTCCTTTTCAAGGACATCCAGATATGAAAAAGTGTCCGGGAATCGATATTTCAACAGGGTCACTAGGACAAGGACTTTCTTGTGGAGTGGGGATGGCAATAGCAGGAAAAAGGGATAAAAAAGAGTACCGAGTTTTCTTCATATTGATGTAATGGATGGCCACTTTGTGCCGAATATCACTATGGGTCCTCTTATCGTAGAAGCGATTCGTCCTGTCACAGCATTACCGTTAGATGTTCATTTAATGATTAAAAATGCGGATCAATAGATTCCTTCATTTGCAAAAGCAGGTGCTGATATCATTTCTAATCATGTTAAGGCATGTCCTCATTTATATCGTACCATTCAATTAATTAAGCAACATGGAATTAAAGCAGGTGTTGTATTAAATCCTGCTACACCTGTCAATCAAGTTAAACATATTCTTGAGGATATTGTTTTGATCTTATTGATGACAGTGAATCCGGGATTGGCGGGCAAAAATTTATTAATAGTGTATTGCCGAAAATTGAACAATTTTCACAGATAATTAAGCTGTGTGGACTATCAATTGAATTTGAGGTGGACGTGGTATAAACACAGACACGGCTAGACTATGTGTTGAAGCAGGAGCCAATGTATTAGTAGTCTGTTCCGATATTTATAATCAAGTGGATCGAAAAGCTGCAATTGAAACTATTAAAAGAGCATTATAATTTTAAAGATAGCTAAGCCGATAAAAAACCTCCGGATAACAAAATTTTTGTTATCCGGAGGTTTTTTATTATTTAACATGTAACCGTATCCTTTTTGGCTATCTTGTTTATATAGAGATTCAGACTTGTAGTAAGAGAAGCCCCTTCCCTTTGATATTTCCTCAAAGAGAACGCCTTTCTAGGCTTGTAGGTTGAATTTCTTTAAAATAAGGCACTAATTTAAATAAAATCCATGTTGACAAATATCATATTACGGGTATACTGAGAATATAAGGTAACTTAGTAGACAAGTAAACAAGATTATAAGAAAAAAGGATGGATGAATAGTTGTAACCGTTAACAACAGGGGAAGAGTATGAGATAAGTAGTCATTGAGGAAATCAATTGACATAATATATGTTTTGGTTCACTTAACCAAGTAGAAAAAAATTTTTTGAAAGCGCTTAATGTAAAGGGTTACAATTTTTTAGTATTTTAAATCTTCTCAGTAG
Source organism: Bacillus sp. ISL-77 (assembly GCF_018613105.1). Lineage (NCBI taxonomy): Bacteria > Bacillati > Bacillota > Bacilli > Caryophanales > Bacillaceae > Bacillus > Bacillus sp. ISL-77. The sequence goes on along the minus strand of NZ_JAGGQY010000096.1, from coordinate 1,743 downwards.
ATTAGTGGACTCATTGTCAAAAAGAATGTGAAAAAAATCTGAATTAAAAAATATAAAAATAGTGGAAGGGAAAGAGTATTTATGATTTTGAGGGAGGCACTAGATTTAAGTAAGAGTATAGCTAACTGTCGCTTAGATATGCACGAATTGGCAAAGGATAAAGGTTTCTCTGATCCGGATGTAATAAAAATCAGCCAACAATTAGATTCAAAAATTTCGAATATCCAAAAGATATTATATAAAATTCGCTCCTTGTAAACAGGAACGCTCGATTATCTAACTATATCAAAGCTAAATTAAAAAAACACAAAAATTATGGAGGGAAAAAATGATGGTTAAGGAGTTAAAAGTAAAACAAGGGACGATTATATGTCAAGTGTGTCTAGAAGTGATTGATATAGTTGATAGCCCAGAAGGTGTAAAAACATGGTATGGAAAGTGTACGGACTGTTCCGAAGATAAGAAGGAAGATTAATATCAGTAACTGGACTTTTTTATTAGATATAGGCCCGTCTAACAACCCGGGATTTAAGAATCGAAAGAGTAGTAGTTGGTAGTAAAATAGGCGGCAGATTCCTATTCTCGAACTGTCTTCCAAAAGGATAGGAGCAAGAAACATGAAAGGAAAAGTAACCTTGTTTCATCAAGTGAGGGTGTAAGGGGGGAATCATTAATGAATGTATTAGATGCTAGAGTGATAGATACACAATACGGATTAGAAGCTTATTTGGACAGGGTAAACACTGTTGAAGTCATTACTTTGCATACTCCAAATGACAATAGTTCTTTTTGCGAAATTAAGTTAGGGATCAATTATTTTCTTTTAAGAGAAAGAAACTTTAAGTATAGAAAAAATTACTTTTGGATTAGATTGAATGATTACAACATACAACAGTTCAATTGGGTTGATCGAGTCAGAGACAGAAAGCATATTTGCTGTTAAAAACGAATTTGAGAGAGGAGCGACAAAGGATTTAATTGGAACATGGCTTATTAAAACCGATACGTTTCATCATGCGATCATTCAACAAGTACAGAACCTGAAGAAAGAACAAAACATCCAAACCGAAGACGATAATAAAAAACTAAGCACTACTATAAAATTCTTAGAAAAACTACTTCAAATCAAGACTGAAGATATACAAAGTTCATCTATAGAACAAAGATACTGTGCAGACATTGTGTGATGGAAACTGGACTACTTCCGACGCATGTAGAATCAGTCGTAAAAATATTTTAATTGTAAACTTAGCTATTGGCTTTATAACTCCACCTGTAGGTGTAAATCTATTTGTTGGATCAGGAATATCGGGGCTGACGATTGAAACCTTAGCACCAGCTACTATCCCATTTTTGATTGCAATGATTTTATGTTTGACCGTTATCACAGTCATTCCCGAGGTATCGTTATTTTTAGTAGACTAATTCAATTAAGAGGGAATGGAAAACACCTCCTTTTTTTAAGTTTACCCTTAAGTACTATAGGGCTTTTTTGAATATGGCAATGTCTTAATTTAAATAAAATCCAAGTTGACAAATATCAGAATCAAGGTATACTAAAAACATAAGGTAACTTAGTAGACAAGTTAACAACAGGGGCAATTCTACTAAGGATCTTGGTTAAAAATTAAAATTGGCAAGTCATAATTTAATGAGGTGGCATGACATGAAACATATAAGTATTGATGAATTAAAAGAAAAAGCGATTGAAATGAGAAAAACAGCTATCACCATGATTCACAA
>NZ_JAGGQY010000095.1:0-5380 GCF_018613105.1 Bacillus sp. ISL-77 | reverse complement strand
CACTGTGACCCATCAGGTTAGCATAACTGGCCTCCACCCCTTGGATAGGCATGACGCAGGAATGAGAGGGCAATTGACCCGTTGAGACATGGGAGGGAAAGCCTCCAGGGGCGGCGTGGAGATGTACATTATATGGTAAAATATGGAGTAGTAGCTAACTCCTTTATTTAACTATGCCTTCACGAAGCCAAATGATCTGAATTGATTCCAATTACCCGTCATTCTATTTATAGAGGTTATGAAATCCTGCGAATAAGTGAGCATTCAAGAGATACTCGTATCAAACTGAGGGAGTTCAAGAAGGAATCGTTATGATTTTTGTTGAATTTAGAATAAAGTTGGTATAGGAATTACAATTGAATAACCCTTGGAGGAATTATGACTATTTATTTAATTCAGTTAGAGGCAATACCGCTTATTGATAATCCAGAAAGTGAAGAATGTGTCGGTGCTTTTGTAAACTGTTGGGTTAAATCAAAAAATATAAAATTAGCTTTGAATACAGCCAAAAACTACGTCGTCAATCAAGGTTGGGAAGTAATAAGCATTGAGGACCAATTCATAGCGAGTCGAGATATGTACTTAGGAGATACTCAAGAAGATAAGGAATTACTCGAATGCTTTGATGAAGCATTGAGGGAGGACATTTCTGCGATTTTTTATACATACGAAGAAGCTGAAAGCGAAGATGATTTAGACATTATCCATTGAGAAGAACCTTAACGGGGACAAGAGTTTAAAATGGGACCGCTGAGGCGGTCTTTCTTTTCTTGTTGAGCTAACGGGCAGTTTAGTTGAAAAAAGGTGAAATTCCCCAAGTTACAAAAAACATTATGTTAGGTATAATTAAGCTATTAAATAAGGTATCGTTATTAATAGGGTGAGATAATGGATTTATTGGGTGCAATGTCTGTTTTGATTGGTTTTGTAGCGTTATATGGTGGATTCGCCTATAATAAAAAAAGACACGAAAACGATGGTTTAGATGGTTCTGGAGCTGATTCAATCATCGGTGCCATCATCGCTTTATTCGTTGTCATCTTATTCAGACTGTTGCCATATCAGGTTACCAAAACATTGTTATTTATATTTGCCTTTATTTGTTTTTGTTTTAGTGTTTATGCATTTACTCACTTACACTAATGGGTGCTTGAGTTAAACAAAGAGTCGTATCTGCGGCTCTTTTTTCTAGTTAAACTAAAGGGCAGGTTAGTTCAACTAGAAACTATACTAATTAATGGAATTATTTATTAACACTTTGCTAAAGTTAGATTGGATATTTACAAGAAGTGCTAAAATTTATGATTTAATGTCGCCCAATAACTGGTAGAGCTAATGACCTAATAATGTTCCGATCGCATCTTTATCCACATCGATAAATCCTACTTTCTTTCATAGTTATAAAGTTGTATCACACCCCTTAAACACTCTAATCCTTTGCCAAACCTTTATGGTTTGGGGCTTGCGGAGGTTGTTCCAACCATTCGTTTTCAATCATTAAGTTTACACCATCTTTAGCGTATTGAGCATTTTCTGCTGTTAAACGAACATAAGATGCTGCAATATCCTTTCTTAAACTTGCTGCTGAAGAAGTTGCATAGTTCGAAATACTTGATGCAATTAACAATGTAATATGAAACATGATTAATTTATCAGAAAAAGGTGTGAAAGTTGAATCTGTGACTTCAAGGTCCCATGCTGCTGGTGCTGGAATGTCATCCTCAGTTAACATGGATGAAGACAGTTGAATATGTTTTTTAGATATTTCTTTACCTCTATTACAATAATCACTAACCTTTTCAGACTTCGCTACTTGGGCAAAACCTTCTAAAAGAGCTCTACCAACTGCATTTGCCTCAATATTTGCTGCAATATGAGTAATTTCGATTACATTTAGAGGTCTATTATTTAAATTTAAAAAACCACCTAAATACTTCTTTTTATCAATGAAATCAACACTATCAGGAGTTGAAACATAAGGTGGTCTTACAAATAATCCCTTTGATAATAAAACGTTGGCTGTTTTATTATATAGTTCTATTGAGGCTTGTATTGCTTGACTTAGGAAATCACGGACATCAGAATGTGCGGAAGTTGCCAAAGCCACACCATATATAGATAAACCAACTTTTGACATATTTTTAATATAATATAAGTAAAAAGCATCTGAAAATAGACGTGGAGAACTTGGACTTACATCTTCGTCAGAAAAACCAACTGGAATTGGTTGATTATCTTTTTTTAGTATTTCCTTGCTCATATTTAACATTTTTTGTGATATATTAAGTGCAAATTCTAAAATTGATTTTATATCTGGTTCATCCACATTAGCCAAAAAATATTCCATAATACATTTAGAAAAACTGTTGTTCACATAGCTACTCCACATAATTGAAATTTCAGAAGATGTCAATCTTGGATTATGTTCTCCCTCCATTTTATACCCTCCCATAAATCGATAATTATAATATCCACTAGTAACTGGTAGTATATTCAAATTCCAAGATAATTATATTAACCGATTAAGTCTTTATAAAATCAGAGAATCTGATTAATTATAAAATAAAAATCTTATTCAAGTAACGGGTGCGTGTGCGGCCGAGCTTAGGTCGTATCATATAGCGGGTGGGATTCCCGTCGAGTAAGAACTAGCCATTCGCTCGTAGCGAGTCTTGGAGGGCTAAAGGTAACTTTAGTCTTTAAGCGTAGACAGTTAGGTAGCGGGCCGAAAGCCAAATGGTTGAAGGGATTGAGCTCCATAATGTTAGTAAACCGAGAGGGCTGATGCGTTACGCACAGCAGAAAGCTACATTTTATCTTTCGTTAAAGGCAAGAAGGGTAAAACCTCTCTGGAGTCAGAGACCTTGGCACGTTATACATTGATATGATACGGCAACTCGGGAGACCCTACCGGTCTTTTCTTTTTTTAGAAGAGTATGGTCAACAAGCGATAATAAGCAAGGAAACCAAATGCCGATGTAGGGAGTCGGATAGCAGCGTAGTACCAATGAAGTTGGGTAATGCCGATGGAGGAAAGGCTAGCTACCAGTTATTACCCTTATTAGGGACACATTTACTACACACAGAGGTAGGTATTATAAATGGAAACAAAACTACTAAGGATAGCAGAATTAGCAAAATCTGATCCTAAAATGGAATTTACATCTCTTGCACATCTATTAAATAAGGAAGCATTAGTTCAATGTCATCTTGAACTACCCAATAAGAAGGCAACTGGGATTAACGGTACTACTAAAGAGCAATACGGTGAAAGTTTAGAAGAAAACATAGAGGATTTATTAAGTAGGCTTAAAAGCAAAAGCTATCGTCCTGTTCCAGTAAGGAGAATGTATATTCCAAAGCTCAATTCAAATAAGAAAAGACCACTGGGAATACCGGAACATGAAGATAAAATTGTTCAAAAAGGCATTACAAAGATACTAAATACCATTTATGAAAATGACTTTCTAGACTGTTCCTGTGGATTCCGCCCAAATCGCAACTGCCACGATGCTTTAAAAATACTGAACTATTATATTGAAAAGAGGTCAGTAAATTATGTAGTAGATGTAGATATTAAAGGATTCTTCGACAACGTTGACCACATATGGATGATGGAGTTCTTAAAACTGCGAATCGCTGACCCTAACCTACTAAGAATAATTGGTAGGTTTCTTAAAGGTGGATACATGGAGGAAGGTAAGAAATACAAGACAGACAATGGCACACCGCAAGGTGGAGTAATATCTCCGATATTAGCCAATGTATACCTCCATTATGTCCTTGACCTATGGTTTGAGAAAAGGGTAAGGAAACAGTGCAAGGGACAAGCATACATAGTGAGATATGCAGATGATTTTGTTTGTTGTTTTCAATATAAAAGTGAAGCCCAGCAATTCTTCCATTCTTTAAAGTTAAGATTAAAGAAATTTAACTTAGAAATAGCAGAGGATAAAACCAAAATTATTCCCTTCGGGCGGTTTGCGGAGCAAAATGCAAATCAACAGGGGAGAAGTAAACCAGCTACTTTTGATTTCCTTGGGTTTACACACTATTGTGGGAAAAGTAAACTAGGGAAATTTCGAGTAAAACGAAAATCAAGCAGGAAGAAAGTACAAGGTAAACTAAAAGAAACGAAAGAATTGCTGAAGAGTAATAGAAGTAAAGATATTCATATGATTATGGATAGATTTAAACGCTCACTAATAGGTTATTACAACTATTATTGCATCACTGATAATACCCAAAATGTTAACAACTTCAAAGACAAAATCGAAAAGTTATTGTTTAAATGGCTTAATAGAAGAAGCCAGAGGAAATCCTTTACATGGGATAAATTCAATCTATTTCTTAATAAATATCCACTTCCATCTCCAAGAATTAAAGTGAATATATATGATTTAAGAAAAGAGATAAGCTACATTATGTGAATGATAACTAGGAGGAGCCGTGTGCATTAATAGTGCAAGCACGGTTCTGTGAGGGTTGCGCCTTGAAAGCTCAAGGAATACACGCGACTTGAAATAGTCGTCTAGATAATGCTTAGCCAGCAGTCTTGTACCGAGTCTTGCGTGGTGCACGGTAACGTTCACTGCGAAGCGTAGACAGGAAGATGGCAGGCCGGAATAAAGTGAAGAGGATAATTAGTCCCGAAATTGAACGTGATGTGGAGTAGCCGACCTTTTCTCTCAATGGGGAAGGCAATAAAGAAATAACCGCCAAAGGCAAGGTCATTCTCATTACTCCCGGGATTCGTACCTACGGCATGTCATCAATGGATTCCTTGGGAACAAGGGAGATCCAATGAACTTCTACAGGATGTAGATAAGAATTCAACAAGCCTACAAAGCAAGGAGAATTCGATGGTTTATTGGAAGTCTTACTAACTGATAGTACTCTGAGATAGGGAGAGCCTATTACATGGGGAAGCGGTTAGCGGAAATTGAATCAATCTAAGGAAACATGAGCTTCATTCAACGGAAGATTTCGGTCCTTAATTCAAAGTAAGGAGAAACCAATCATGACAACAAGATTAGAGAGAATAGCAGTAAAAGCTCAACAAGATGCAAAACTACAATTTACATCATTAGCACACCACATTACAAAAGAGTTGATTTGGACTAGTTTAAACCATATGCCGAAGAACACTTCACCTGGCATTGATGGTACCACAAGGGATATGGCTATAATTGAGTTTGAAAATTGGGTTGGAGAAATGATGAATTCAATCCACAGACATAGCTATAAACCTCCAGCAGTAAGAAGGGTCTGGATACCTAAACCTGGGAAAGTCGAAAAACGACCAATCGGAGTACCTTCGGTGGCAGATAGAGCTTTACAAAGAAGTACAGCAACGGTACTTTGGATAGGTTACAGTTAA
>NZ_JAGGQY010000094.1:0-70304 GCF_018613105.1 Bacillus sp. ISL-77 | reverse complement strand
ATGAACTTGAAAAAGATGGCCAACTGGACGTGGAAAGGTCCAGAATTTGCGTAATAATAGTCAAAGGATAGGTCTAAATTTTGCTCTTACGAGCAAAAATCCAATAAAAAGGCATCGAATGGGCTCATTCGAATGCCTTTTGTCTACAATCTGAAAGCTCCCGCGGTTGCGGGAGCTTTTAATTTATGGAACGCTTTGCATATTTTTTTGTATCTATGCCTCTTTGATTTAACCAATGATAGGTTTCGCCAGATATTATTAGGGGTGCATTTTTTAAATCTGAAACAGTCTTTGTACCTAAAGCAGTCATAATCATTTTTAATTCCTCATGAAGGGTTTCGATTTCTTTCTGTAACGTTTCTATCCCATCATTAACAAGAATTTTCAAGAAATAACCTGCCATGCCAACCGCATCTGCTCCAATCGCTATTCCTTTTGCAATATCATGCGCTGACATAAATCCCCCCGAGCCAATGATGGATAGATGATTAGAAACTGACGTTGCTTCAAGAATAGATACACCCGTCGGGATTCCCCATTGATTAAAAAAAGACAGAGATTTTTCCCTGCGCTTATTCTCAATTTCAGCAAAATTTGTTCCCCCAGAGCCGCCCACATCAACCACTTTAACGCCAATTGACGAAAGTGAATGAACAGTTTCCTTTGCCATACCGAAACCAACTTCTTTCACAATAACAGGGACTGTTAGCTCTTTAACAATGGATTCAATTCTTTTAAGTGCACCGGAAAAATTCCGATCTCCCTCTGGCATAGTTAATTCTTGAATTACATTTAAGTGTATTTGCAGGGCATTTGCTTCAACCATCTCGATAGCAGCTTTTGCGTCGTCTGGTGAGGCTTCACTCCCTAAATTTGCAATAATAACACCTTTGGGATTCTCTTTACGGACAATTTCATAGGTGTATTTTTGAGTTTTATCTTTTAATGCAGCCATTTGTGACCCAACGGCCATTGTTAAACCGGTATTTTTAGCTACTATTGCCAGCTCTTTATTGATACAATAAGTTTTTTCACCACCACCACCGGTCATGGCATTGATAAAAATTGGCGAACTTAAATAAAGTCCGCCAATTTCATGGTCTAATCCAACATCGAACACACCGATATTCGGTAATCCTTGGTGAATAAATTTTATATCATCGAAAGCTGAAGCATGATGTCTCCTATTATCAAGGGCATAACGAATGTGGTCCCATTTTCGTTCAGATCTAGACACTTAAATCACCATTATTTTCCTAGATTCTTTAATTTATCTCCAATAACTTCTCCAAGCTGAAAGCCTTTTGACTCTTCAGGAAGTTCATAGTCATGGTTTTCCTCATACTCTTTTTCAAGAAGTTCTTTAATGCTTAAGGATAAACGTTGATCTGACTCATTTGCCTCAAGAACTTTGACATCTACTTCCTGTCCTTCTTTCAATACTTCATGTGGTGTACCGATGTGTTTATGGGCAATTTGAGAGATATGAACCAACCCTTCAACACCTGGAAATACTTCGACAAATGCTCCATAAGAAACCAATCTTTTCACTTTTCCTTTTAAGACGGTTCCTTTTGGTGCTTTTTCGGAAATATTTGACCAAGGTCCAGGAAGTGTTTCTTTAATCGATAAAGAAATCCTTTCATTATCACGATCAACACTCAATACCTTAACCTGTACTTGTTGCCCTTCATGAACTACATCAGAAGGCTTATCGATGTGCTCATAAGATAATTGGGAAATATGAACAAGACCGTCAATGCCGCCAATATCTACGAATGCCCCAAAATCAGTGATTCTTTGAACTGTACCATCAATAATTTGGCCAACTTGAACTGCAGTTAGGCGATTTTGTTTTTGTTTACCTTTTTCTTGTTCTACAACAGCTCGATGAGAAAGAATTAATCGATTCTTTTCCTTATCAAGTTCTACAATTTTAAAGGTTAGGATACGGCCTTTATAATCGCTGAAATCTTCTACAAAATGAGCTTCAACGAGGGATGCTGGTACAAAACCACGAACTCCGAGATCAACAACAAGGCCACCTTTTACGACGTCTTTAACCTCAGCTTCAAAAACTTCTCCACTTTGGAATTGTTTTTCTAAACTCTCCCATGCTTTTTCTGCATCTACTTTCCTTTTGGAAAGGATAATCGCTTCTTCCTCTACTTTTAAAACTTCTAATTCTAATTCATCACCATCTGCGACTGCATCTGATGCTTTTTCAATATGCAGGCTTGAAAGTTCACTGATTGGGATGATTCCATCAATTTTGCTGCCTTGGATATCCACGAGCACCTGCTTTTCTTCTACTTTAGTAACTTGTCCTGTCACTTTATCCCCGATTTCAAAGTTTCTCACATCTACTTGATTTAATTCTTCCGACATATGTATTCCTCCTTAATCCATTTACTCCTAAAAATTCTATATATGAACTGGTGGATGCCACGCAGCATACAACATATATAAAACAAACCTAAAAGCAGTGAATTTTCAAAAAAAATCTCTTTCCATTAACTTCTTACAAATAGTCTTTTTTGTCAAGCAGAACCTATTGATGTTCTTTTTTAAGTTTTTCAATCTCTGACATAATTAATTCAGTAACTTGTTCTGCTGAAGCTTTCTCTTTTCTCATTTCTTCCAGGTCAATGGGTTGTCCATAGACGACCTTTAATTTTCGGAAACTTCTATACGGTCCAATAATAGCACAAGGTACAACCGCTGCTGTTGATCTTAGAGCAAAAAATCCTGCTCCGGAAAGTCCTTTTCCTAATTCCCCAGTCTTACTCCTTGTTCCCTCTGGAAAAAGACCGAAAACATGACCATCCTTTAAAAGCTTTAGACCTGTTCTAAGTGCTTCACGATCGTTAAATCCCCTTTTAACCGGAAATGCATTGCATTTCCTAACAATATTACCTAAAACAGGAACGGAAAAAATCTCTTCTTTTGCCATATAGTGAATAGGTCGTGGTGCCATGATTCCTACAACCATAGGATCGAAATTATGGATATGATTAGAACAAAGAAGAACCCCGCCCTCTTTCGGGAAATGTTCACGTCCGATGGCTTCAATCCTATACCATGGCTTAAAAACTCCATATACAACTGACCTTGCAAACGCATAAAACGTCACACTTATCCAATCCTTTCGTGCACCAACGTCATTATTTTTTCAACAACATCAGGAATTGTCAAAGAGGTTGTATCAATTTCAATTGCATCATCTGCTTTTTTCAGTGGTGCTATTTCTCTCTCTGTGTCGATTTTATCTCTACGAGCAATTTCTTCTTTCAACTTTTCTAAGTCGGATGAAAATCCTTTTTGGACATTTTCAATATGACGCCTCTCAGCTCTTTCCTCGACACTAGCAAGTAAGAATATCTTTACCTCTGCACCTGGCAATACATGTGTCCCGATGTCCCTACCATCCATTACAACTCCGCCTTCAGAGGCAAAAGCTTGTTGTCTTCTGACCATTTCTTCACGGACTTTCTGATGTTTAGCAACATATGAAGTCGAATTAGTTACTTCAGCAAAACGAATCTCATCTGTCACATCCCGATCGTCTAGATATACTAATTGCCCACTCTCAGAAGGCAGCAATTTAATATCCGTAGATAATAATGTCTCTAATAATGAATCTTCATCTTCTAAATTTAGCTGATTAACTATTGCCTTATATGTTAATGCCCGGTACATAGCACCAGTATCGATATAAATATAAGAAAGTTTTTCTGCTACAATTTTTGCAACTGTACTCTTACCGGCTGCAGCAGGGCCGTCTATTGCGATTGATATTTTTTTTTCCATAAATCCTCCTATTTGCCATCATGATTATCTCAGATGTTGTCTACTATTTATTTTACCACAAGATATGTCAATGCCTCTTTTATTTACGACTATAAAAATGAAATTTAATGACAATTATAATTATGTTCAATCAAAAGAAAGCAGGCAGGCCTGCTTTCTCATTTTCCCTGGAAGGTTTCAAGAATATCAGTATATGTATTTTCATTTACCCCTTCGTATTTAGTCAATTGTTTTACTTGAGGAAAGACATCCAACTGATGAAAAAATAATTGTGCAAAAAATAGAAAAATAAACTGTATGATGACAACTTTAATTAAAACTCTTTCTACCTTTTTCATAACATCCACTCCACAAATCAATATATATTTATTATTGGAGTTATTTGAAAAAAATATAAGGAAAAGCAATTGCTCTTCCTTATATCACGTCTTCATATACCGTCTCAGCATTCTTCATTTTTTCAACATCTTCTTCTACACCGCTTTTTGCATTAATAAAAATACGATAGGTATCATCATCGATTGTCCCAAGGAACTCATAACAAAGCACCTCTTCGTTAAGGTCATTTATTATAATTGCCTGTCGGTCTTCCATTACTTTAAAGTTAGGATTCACCTTTGCTCTGGCTTGTTCTAAAGAAATAGCAGGCTTTTCTATTTTCCTTGTCTGAAAAGATTTTAAATACTCTTCAGCGGATACACCAATAATATCACCATTGTCCAAAGCAACTTTAACTTTAATCGATTCAGGGTAAATTCTAATACCATTTATTTTTGAAACAAAATTGAAAACACCGATATTGTCATATTGTGTGCTTTCAAATATCTCTAAATCTTTAAAACCTGTTTCTTTTAGAAAAGTTGCTGCCTTATTATCAGCATCATTTAAACTGAGAACTTGTTTTTTTACATCTCGATGGTTAATAAACCAAATTGGATGTCCCGCTTTTTTGGTAATGTCCATACTGCCTTCATCACCGGTTTTCTTATTTCTTATGGAAACACTATAAAAACCATAATTGGAACCTTTTCCATTTTCAGTAACTTTCACTTCGGAATTCCTATCAATTTTCATATACTTTTTAGCGATTTTAATTGCTTCTTGCTTGGAAATCGTTTTTCCTTTTATTTTTTTAAAATTTTCATCCTTTTTTTGCATATTTACAAAAGTTGGGCCCAAGTCCGTTTCTACATAGCCTGTCACTGTCTTTTCTACAGATTTAAAGCCGTCAATTATTGTATTATCCGTAGATTCCTTGCCAGAAGCCAGGGCAAGTTCAACATCCATCCAGCGAAGGTTATTTTTGAGTACCATATGCTGTACTTTTCGAAGGTCATCCTGAATATCACCAGACTGCTTATAAAGTACCTTTAAAGTGTTGTATTCATCCTTTGACAATGGTTCCTTGTCTAAATCTCTAACAGCGGTTCGATAGCTGAAGTTTCCAATTTTGGCCAAGAATTCCTCCGTCTTGTTAAAAGGTAGTAATGTTAACGGCAGTTGCCCTACATCACTATGTGCTTCTGAAGTAATCCTCCATACCTCAATTAACGATGGAGACAATGATTGCCTTGAATTCATTGCAAGGGTTGTTCCAATCTTATCGTGTAATAAATCCACTTGATAGGAAAGATCATGGAATGCTCGTTGATAAGCATTTTCTGCATTTATTAATATTGCATTTTTTTCCTGATGTTCTTGGTAGCCCCAATAGGCTGTTCCCGCGACACCTACAGCGAGAACACCTATTAATATTCCTCTAATCAATTCTATTCACCTCTCTATTTGCAAAAAATATGTTTTCCGATTTGTTTTATTTGAGGTCGTCCCCATATCCAGCCGCTAGTAGCAGTATCTGGGTTAAAATAGTATAATGCCTCTCCAGTTGGGTCCCAACCATTGATTGCATCTACTACGGCTTTCTTAGCATTTTCATTTGGTGTTAGCCAAATTTGCCCATCAGCAACGGCCGTGAAAGCACCAGGCTCAAAAATTACTCCTGAAACTGTATTAGGAAATGTTGAACTATTTACCCTATTGAGAATAACAGCTGCAACAGCAACTTGACCTGTATAGGGTTCGCCCCTTGATTCTCCATAAACGGCATTAGCCATCAATTGGATATCATTTTGTGAATAACCATTTGGTATGTTAGCAGCTGTTGGCTTTTTGGGTGTCCCTTTTTTTGGTGAAGTGTTTTTTTGAGCTGTATTTTTTGGTGGAGCTGTATTTTTGGGTGTTTGTTTTGCTGGATTAGGGACACTTTGTTTACTTTCATCTACCCCACCGTAATGTGTAAATTTGTTACCTGAGTTTATTTGCTTTTTTACAAACTGTTCATTGTATTTGCTTGCTTTGGCTAGTTTTAATTTTGTTGGCCACCCCGCCAATCCATCAATTGGCAGCCCAAATTCATATTGAAAATTTCTTAACGCCCAATACGTACTCCATCCGAATACCCCATCAATCTTCCCATGGTAAAATCCAAGATACTGGAGCCTGGATTGCAGTTCAATGACATCATCACCGACCGCACCTTTTTGGATAATCTGATTAGAGAAAGCTCTGACCTCCTTGCTTTCAATAAATGTAGATGTCCCAAACATAAGAAAGATTAATATGGAAAATTTTAGCAAAATTTTTTTCTTTATCATGGAATATTAACCCCCATTGTAAATCTTTTATCAGTAACCCTATTTTTTGTTTAAAAGGTGTTTTTATTCCATCTTAATGAGAATAAATAAAAAAACCCTTTACAAGTGAAGGGTTTTTTGGACAGCATATTGCTTTTTCATATGATTGGCACTTAATATTTTAGCTTTTTTCACTTTCCTTAGTCCAAACCACCAAAGAAAAATCATAAAAGGAAAAATAATAAAGAGCCAATTTTCTTGGGAAATTAAGATAAAATCGTATGCACCGTGCAGAAGAAATGGTAAGAGAAGGGAAAATATAACCCATTTAGCTTTATTCCCTTCCGTAAACTTAGCTTTTCCAATATAAAAGCCCATAATTACACCAAATAGAGCGTGACTTGAAACAGGTAATAATGCACGTGTTACCGCATGTTCGATTCCATTAGCTATTAAATAGAAGACATTTTCTATTGTAGCAAAACCAAGTGAAACAGCTACTCCATAGACAATTCCATCAAAGGGTTCATCAAACTCTACATGCTGATAGACAACATAAAAGAGAATAAACCATTTGAAAAACTCTTCAAATAGACCTGAGCTAAGAAACGCATTGAAAAGATCAGATTTAATTATATGTTCTGTTTCAAGTACATGCTGGATAAACATGATTGGAAACACAAGAAGGGCTCCGTACATAAATGTCCTTAGAACGAAGGATATTGGCTCTGAGTCATATTCATCTTTTAAATAAAAATAACTAAGTAAGGCCAGTCCGGGGGCAATTCCGGCGGATAATATTCCCAGCATGATGAACCTCTTTTCCAATCCATTTTCTTAATCGTATCATGTATTCTCTATAAAGAAAATGAAAGATTCATTCCATTTATTAAGCCGACTTCAACCGTTTGACATTTGGTTAGCTTAAAATTTAATTTCCTTCAAATTGCTAGCAAGGGCTACAGCCAATTTAATTCTTGCTTTTTTAGAGTCGTTGTCACTTCCTAGAATAACTCCCTTATTAAAAAGATCAAAGGCACTTCCTTCATAATCATAGGTTGTGTATACTGAACCCTCTTCTGCGCTTGTAGTGACAACCAGTTTAATTCCCGCTGCAATAGCTTTTTCAATTTCTGCCATCATTTTAGGGGCAACCTGACCACGTCCCACTCCTTCTAGGACAATTCCAGCAATCCCCGCCTCTCGAGCTGCTTTAATAAATTTCCCATCAGCTCCAATATAGCATTTAATAATTTCGACTTGAGGAATAGATGATTCTATTTCAAAATACTCTCTTTTGATTGGTTTTTGAAAAACATGAACCTGATCGTTATCAATAATGCCAAGATAGCCAAATCCAAATGCATTGAAACCCTGGATATTGGATGCATGTTCTTTTTTTACATATCTTGCAGCAAATATTCGTTCATTAAAAACGACAACGGTGCCAGCATCCCTTAAATCATAAGAACAAGCACAATAAATGGCATGACGCAAATTAATATACACATCGCTGCCTAAATCCTCTGGCGAGCGCTGGGAACCTGTAACGACAACAGTTCTTGGGTCTTTAATTGTTAAATCAAGAAAGTAGGATGTTTCTTCCATTGTATCCGTTCCATGTGTGACAACCACGCCTGAAACATCTTCATCCTTAAAATAGTCCTCAATTTTGTTTTTTAATAAAATTAAATCATCAAATGTAATATGAATACTAGCTTTTTGAAAAACAGATTCAATAACGACTTCAATGTCCTTTGGCAAATTACACATACTAGCGAGCTCTTCACCAGTTAACGCACCTGAGGCTAATTTTCCTGAATCTTTATTTGGCTTGCTTGCTATTGTTCCACCTGTTGTTAATAAGACAACTTTTTTCATCATTTTGTCACCCTTTTTGCATCTTTTTCTAGGATTGAGCAAGCAATTTCCCCACCGTGGAACCTGCCATTTTCAATGAATATTTCATTTGCGTTATTTCCTGCCGCAATTACGCCTGCTATATATATCCCCTCAATATTTGTCTCCATTGTATCTGCATTAAAGAAGGGTCGCCCTGATTCCCCATCTATATTTACACCCATGTTCCGTAAAAATTGATGATCTGGATGGTAGCCTGTCATTGCAAAAACAAAATCATTGCTTATCACTTTTTCGTTATGGTCTTTTATATATACAACTTGATTTTCCGTTATTTCTTTTAGGGTAGCGTTAAATTCCATCAAAATGGTTCCCGCCCGGACCAACGCTTCAAATTCAGGAAGAATCCATGGCTTTATACTTGGAGAGTATTTTTCCCCACGATATAAAACTGTTACTCTCGCTCCAGCCTTCACAAGTTCTATTGCAGCGTCAACACTAGAATTTTTCCCACCAATCACACAAACATCTTTATCATAAAATGGATGGGCTTCTTTAAAATAGTGAAATACCTTTGATAAATTTTCACCAGGTACCTCCATATAATTGGGATGATCATAATAACCGGTTGCGATGATTACATAGCGGGCACAATAAGTATTTTTATTGGTATAAACATGAAACAGCCCACCTTGTTTTGATACACTGGTAACTTTTTCAAACGCATTTATTCGTAACTGTTTCCGTTTGGCAACTTCTCGATAATAAACAAGCGCCTGATTTCTTTTAGGTTTATAATGTTCTGTAATAAAGGGTACTTCGCCAATTTCTAATTTTTCTGCTGTACTAAAAAATGTTTGATGTGTAGGATAGTGATAAATTGAATTCACCACATTTCCTTTTTCAATAATAAGTGGTTTTTTCCCTATATCCTGAACTGCGATCGCCGCTGCTAAACCACATGGGCCACCGCCAACAATAATGATATCTTCTATTTGCATAATAAGCACACCCCTTAAAACAATCATACAGGATAACAAAAAAACTCCTATCGTCTATGATAGGAGTTTTTTCACTATGTTTCAATGGTTAAGTTTTAAATCCAGCCTCTAAAACGGCTTGCCTCTGCCATTTTTCTAACTCCAACCATATATGCAGCAAGTCGCATATCGACACGGCGTGTTTGGGCAGTGTCATAAATATTGTTAAAGGATTTTATCATTACCTTTTCCAATTTTTCTTCTACTTCTTCCTCAGACCAATAGTAACCTTGGTTATTTTGAACCCATTCGAAATAAGAAACGGTTACACCACCGGCAGATGCTAATACATCCGGGACAAGGAGAATTCCTCGTTCTGTTAAAATCTCTGTCGCCTCTAGTGTAGTTGGACCATTTGCCGCCTCTACCACAATGCTTGCACGAATATTATGAGCGTTTTCTTCAGTAATTTGATTTTCTATTGCAGCAGGAACAAGAATATCGCATTCAAGTTCTAGCAATTCCTTATTTGTTATCGTGTTATTAAATAATTTTGTAACCGTTCCAAAGCTATCTCGTCTATCTAATAGATAATCAATATCCAAACCATTTGGATCATGCAAAGCTCCGTATGCATCAGAAATTCCAATTACTTTTGCACCTGCATCGTGCATGAATTTAGATAAAAAGCTTCCAGCATTACCAAAACCTTGAATAACAACCCTTGCACCCTCAATTTGAATACCTTTCTTTTTAGCAGCCTCTTGGATACAGATTGTTACTCCTTTTGCCGTTGCAGATTCACGTCCATGTGACCCTCCAAGAACAAGTGGTTTACCCGTAATAAAACCTGGTGAATTAAATTCATCAATTCGGCTATATTCATCCATCATCCAAGCCATGATTTGCGAATTGGTAAACACATCAGGAGCTGGAATGTCTTTAGTTGGTCCAACAATTTGACTGATTGCTCTTACGTATCCCCGGCTTAATCTTTCAAGCTCTCTAAAGGACATATCACGAGGGTCGCAGACAATACCGCCTTTACCACCGCCATACGGAAGATCGACAATTCCACATTTTAAGCTCATCCAAATCGAAAGGGCTTTCACTTCCGTTTCTGTCACACCTGGATGGAAACGAATTCCACCCTTTGTTGGCCCCACAGCATCATTATGCTGGGCACGGTAACCAGTAAATATTTTTATGGAACCGTCATCCATTCTAATTGGAATTTTAACTGTCATTAAACGTAATGGCTCTTTTAAGAGCTCGTATACCTCTTCAGGATAACCTAACTTTTCAAGGGCTTTATGTATAACGGTTTGTGTCGATTTCAACACATCATGCTTTTCCACTTGATTAGTCTTTTCATTATCTTTATCGGCTACCATTTGTAATCCTCCCTAAAAAAATGCTACGAATGTTGTCAGCTTTCAGACACAAGTATACACCTTTAATTGATTTATGCAAGAGGAAAAAACAACTACCTGAACCATTATGTAAACGTTGCCAATTGCATTTTTAAAGGATTTCTAAAAATTGCAATGGCTACAAATTATATCTTAAAAGCTTTTAATGATTGAAAGGGCGGTGGTTGCCCTTTCTAACTTACTTTCTTAAAAAGAAGCTAAATTACTTGAAATATTGAAGAATAGTTTCCACCGCATTATTTTCGATTATTCGTTTCCCATACTCAGCTAAAACGTACGGACTTAGAATAGAAGCATTACCAAATTCAGATAAAACACAAGCTGCCTTAATATTATTTTCAGTTTCTAAATTATTCATTACTAAATAATAGCGATTATGCATTGCATATAGGCTTCCACCAAAAATATTGACAGTGGATAGTCTTTTTGAAAGACCAATTATATCCTCAAAATCATCAAACTCATACAATAGGTCCTCAAAACCTTCCATCCTTACTTGCATTTCAATAAATCCATCATATAGAATTTCCTCATCTTCAATTGCTTCATCAACGGTAATGATCAATATCATCCCTTGAGCCTGGAGGGAGAACACCTCTACCGCCACAGAACCTTGGATATCAACGTCAAATTCCTCACTTGCTTCTTCCACCAAATCATGAAAAAGCTGATTCCATTTTATGGAGTCTTTCCAAATATCTTCTTTGGAGAGTCCCCTGTCAAATAAATCATCAGAGGTTAGAAAAATTTTTATTTTATTGGCCGTTAAGCGTTCTAAGCGCATGATTTTGCCCCCTGCCGTGACATAACTCTTGTTTTCAGTGTATGCCCTGGGGTCCTGTTGGTGAATTGTCTATATTTATCCTTCCATACCAGAATTCCACTTTAGTGTAATCAAGTGACATTCAGCAGGTGCCCCCAACCTTAAAGGGATGGTAGTGGTACCATAACCATTACTAATAAGAAGAATTGTATTATCTAATCTTTTTATTTTCCCTCTTTCATGTGGACTATATCCTAAAATATGAATTTGCCCCCCGTGGGTATGACCACATAACACTAAGCGAATTTCATGTTCAGAAAGAATCTTATTTGTAATATCAGGATAATGGCTTGCTAGAATTTTAAAACTTTTCTCTTCTGCATCTAGTAAGGCTAAATCCAGACGATCTCGGTCTTGCTTTAAATCATCTACACCAAGTAAACAAAATTTTTCACCTTCTGCTGATTCAAAAGTCACAGCGGTGTTATCTAATATTTTAATACCTAACTCCAGGAGGATGGCATCTAATTTATGATAATCTACTTCATAATCATTGTTTCCCCATACAAAGTAGACAGGACCAATTTGCTTTAGTTTCAACAAGTTTGCTTTAACTTTCTCAAAAGGAACCCCTTTTTCTGTTAAATCTCCGCCGATTACAACTATATTTGCCTTCCCCTTAACAGGGTTAATAATTTTATCAGATATCTTTCTCCTATGAATATCCGATATAAAAAAGATCGAAACACTGCCAAGAGATTTAGGAAAGTCAGAAAAAGATAATTCATGTTCTATTACTTTATTTAAAAATGCTTCACGTAACATATATATAAGAAGACATACACCACCGATGAACAGGACAACTAAACTAATAACCATATTTCCTTTTCCCCATTTCTTAACTTAAAGTTCAATGGAAATCATACCATAAAAAAGACTTAAACTAAAAAAGACAAGGGTTTGCTCCCATCCCATTTTAAAAAGAAGGAAAAAAATAAAAAAAAGGAAGAGATACTCCAAGAAAAGATTCATACCTAATTTTTCTCGTTTCTGCCCCATTTTTCTTGTCCTATGTAACAGCTCACGAATAACTTTTCCGGTAACGAGAAATCCAATAAAAAAAACCACTGAAGCTACAAAAAATTTTAATGGATTTATTACAAGCACTATAAAGAACTCAGAAAGGACAAATGGATGAGGAATCGTAATCCATTTAATGAGCAGATATCCACTTAGAAAAATAACCAAATCCGTCAATACTTTTTTATACATAAAAATCCCTCCCATACAATGTATGAGAAGGATTGAAAATATTACCTAATTCAGTTATTGGTCCTCTTCGATACTTAAAATTCTGAACCCATGTTCTTCCAGCCTCTTTGTAAATTTGTCAATATTGTTCTTCCTTTCAACCTTCATAACAATTCTTCGGACAAGTTTATCAGTTTCATCAAAAGTAACAAGTGAAATAATATGCTCATGGTACTGATGGGCAATTTCAGACAGACAAGCAATCCGACCTTCAGTATACTTCAACTTTACTTGGAAAAAACCTTTTATATTTTAAGATTATGACATAGAAAAAGGAGAATTTCATATTATTTAATGATGTTGATAAAGGGAGGGCTAAAATGAATACACACTTTAAAACCTATCATCCTTATGCGAGTCCGTTTGACCCTTGCAAGCCAATTCCTGAAAAAACTTACTCTACCCCGCCACATTTATATATGGGCTTTCAACCACCTAATCTTCCACAATTTTCACCGCAAGAAGCATTGAGAGCTGGCACGCTCTGGAAGGACTTCTATGATCCTTGGTACAATTCCTTGGAGAAAGCAAAAGGGGGCCTGCCAACATGAAACAGGTCCCTGCCGAATATTATCAAATAATGGAGCAGCTTCAAACGGTTGACTTTGTTTTAGTAGAACTCACATTATATTTAGATACCCATCCTGATGACCTAGAGGCAATCAATCAATTCAATCATTACGCAAAAGAACGAAAACGTATCAAAAAGGCATTTGAAAGCCAATTTGGTCCATTGCTTCAATTTGGAAATAGCTACTCCGGATATCCATGGAACTGGAAAGATACCCCATGGCCGTGGCAAGTTTAATTAAAGGGAGGGAAGAGCTTAATGTGGGTTTATGAGAAAAAATTACAATACCCTGTTCGAGTCAGTACTTGTAATCCAACCTTAGCAAAATATTTAATTGAGCAATATGGGGGTGCCGACGGCGAACTTGCTGCTGCACTCCGATACTTAAACCAACGATACACGATTCCAGATAAGGTAATTGGCCTTCTAACAGATATCGGTACAGAAGAGTTCGCCCACCTCGAAATGATTGCTACAATGGTCTACAAATTAACGAAAGACGCCACGCCTGAGCAAATGAAAGCAGCTGGATTGGGAGCACATTATGCTGACCATGATAGTGCATTATACTACCATAATGCCGCAGGAGTTCCATTTACAGCAACTTATATAACCGCTAAGGGTGACCCAATTGCAGATTTATATGAAGATATTGCAGCAGAAGAAAAGGCAAGGGCTACCTACCAGTGGTTGATTAACATAAGTGATGATCCTGATATCAATGATAGTCTGCGCTTCTTACGTGAACGGGAAATCATTCATTCGCAACGTTTCCGGGAAGCAGTGGAAATTTTAAAAGACCAACAGGGTAAAAAGACGATTTTCTAATCAAATAAGAAGCAGTTAGTCTGCTTCTTATTTTTTTTCATGATATAAGTTTATGTCATATTTTGTTTTCATCATTTCAAAAACAATGTGACGTGATTTCCATTCTTCTTCTTTTTTCCAATAATCCTTACTGCGGTCGACGATTTCACATCTTAATTCATGATATTCCTTTTCTGCTTTGTCTTTTTTTTCTTTCAGTAAATTCATTGTACCGTACATTCCGACACAAAAAACCAACAATGTTAAATTATTGGAGTCATTTACAAACGCAGAAAACATTGCAGCAAAGGAATAGGAATAAATACTGGCAACTGTGATATACAAATAGGTTAAGAAACTAGCTGCTAAAATAATTGTGGCCCAAATTGAAAGAATATGCCGCTTTTTAAAACGGTCAAATTTTTCTTTTCGTTTTCTTACATTTTCAAGAGCCTGCTTCGTTGCCTGATCAGTATTTTCAAGTAATTGGATTGGAGAATCCATTTTTATCACCCTCCATTTCTCTGTATATACATATGAACTTGTCCCTTCTATTATGTTTTTCTATAAAAAAAAACCGATCACTTTTGGATCGGTTAATTGTTTATTGGTATTTTCAAAACCTGCCCTGCATTTAGTTGGTTACTCGTTAGATGGTTTGCCTCCACAATAATTTCCATTCCCTTTGGGGACTGATAATACGTCATTGCTATCCTATAAAGGTTTTCATTTGGTTTAACCGTATGAGAAATGATTTTACTATCTTCTGGTTCTGTCGATACTACGCTAGTTTCTGATTCTTTTTCTTTTTCACTATTAATATCTGATACCTGAGAATCCGTTTTGTTTTCATTTGTACTCTCGGGTTGAACAGATGTATCCACAGCCGTTTCAGTTTGTTCTACTCCGGCGTTAGATTCTTGGCTAGTTTCTTCTGAATCATTAGCTTCAGAAATTGCTTCCTTCGATTCATCAGGATTTTCTAGGGTTTCCTCGTCATCTTTAGAATTTTCCAAATTAATCGTTTCATACCCTACTGATTCAACTGATAGTTTTTCAACACCATTTATTTTTTTAGCACCGTCACGGTAAGAGATTACACTAAATATGATTATAGGCAGGAGGATAAAGAACAAAACTAATAGACGAATAAGTGGATATTTTAGCTTCCATTTTGTTTTTTTCCTCTTTGGGCGATGTATCTGCTCCCGTGGCGGCAAAACTTCCATGTCTTCGACTTTTTCATTAATTTTTTCTATTCGCTGTTTTAATCTTTCCGCTTGGTCCCTGAATGGTTCTTCATTATTCATGGAGCTACTCCTCCCTGTTCATCTTCTCTGATTGGTCGTTTAAATTTTATATATACTCCTAATAAAAAATCAATGACAAAATGCATAACAATTGTGACTGCTAAATTGTCTGTCCACTGAAATATTAAACCAATAAAAAAGCTTAATATAACAATATTTACAAACAAAAACCAATTAAAAAGGTATCGATAGTGGATGATTGCAAAAATAATACTTGCTAAAATGAGGCCTACTTTTGTTTGAATGATCCCTCTAAACAATAATTCTTCACTAAAAGCTACTAAAAGGGCAATGATAAAGATGTGAAACAAATTTCTATTTTTAAATATTCTTTCATTCAAACCGCCATCATCATAAAAGGACGAAGGCAGCGATTTCATTAAAAGTATATCGACCATTACCACTGTAATACCGGCAGGGAGTCCGATTGAAATAATATGAAAGTCATTCAAAGAAATATTATTTAAATAGGAGAAATGGTCAAAAAATATAAAACCTAATATCAATGAGATCACACAGAGAATTCCCTGTGTCATGTACAGGTGAAAAAGCAAATCTTTATCCGTTAATTCATTAATTAATTCAAAATACTTTTTTTTCATTCCCTCAACTCACAATTGATTAGAATTTTAGCAAGATAGTCGTTCCAGTTTTTTTCATTTGTTTTTACTGAAGGAAAATGATTAGAATTAATATTTTGATAATCATTTATTTGAAGCCCGCAAATGTCGCAGCATGGATTTAGCTTGTTAGACAATATTTCATCAAAATAATGTAAAATATATTCACGTCTGCAAGAATTGGTTTCAATCCATTTTTTCATGCAATAAATATTATTTTTCTTAATGGATAATCTTTCCTTAACAAAATCATTAATAGTGCATTGTAATTTTTCAAGGCTAGCCATTTCTAGAAATGAATTATTTACAAAGTCCTCAACAATCCTCCATTGAATCTCGGTAAAACCGCCAAGCTCCATTAGTTTCGTATTTAGATTGATCTTTCCATCCTTCAGAAGATGGTCATGTTCTACCTTTTTAAACAACCAGTCTATTTGCTGTTCAGATGGCAATTCATTCTCTGCAAGCTGGATTGGAAGCTGTTCATCCCCTGGCGAATATAAAAGGATGGCAATACTCGGTTCGCCATCACGACCTGCCCTTCCGATTTCCTGTAGAAAAGATTCTATTTGCATTGGCATGTGATAGTGAATAATAAAACGGATATTTTCTTTATTAATACCCATGCCAAAAGCACTCGTAGCACATATTACATCTAATTGCCCATAGATAAACTGTTGTTGAATCAGTATTCTTGTATTTTGATCCAATCCGCCATGATAGGCCATTGACTGACAGATTCCTTTTTCTGTTAGTAATGTCGCCATCTGTTCGGCAGCTTTTTTACTTGAAAAATAAATAATTCCCGGTTTTTTCAATTTGGCAACAAACTCGAGGACACTGGCTTGTTTATCGCGGTAATCAAATAGTTCTTTTACATAAAAGCCGATATTGGGTCGGTCTATGGTCGATTCTATTTTTACTATTTCCTCTAAATCAAGTGAAGCAATAATGTCCTGTCGTACCTTTATTGTAGCTGTCGCTGTCAGTGCAAGCGTTAGTGGATTACCGAATTTCTTTCGAATCTCACCTAGTTTTGAATAATCCGGGCGAAAATCAAAGCCCCATTGGGAAATACAATGGGCTTCATCTACAACAAACAATGCAATCGTAAGCTCTTGAAGTTTACGAAGGATATAGGGAACTCTCAACATTTCAGGTGATATGAAGATAAATTTATATTGACTTAAATGATGAAGGGCCCTATTTCTTTCCTCTCCCGAAAGAAAAGAGTTTAAAGCAATGACTCTTTTTTCACCAAATCTTTTAAATTGTTCCACTTGATCCTGCATTAATGATAGAAGAGGAGAAATAATTAAAATGTGCCCATCTAAAATAATCCCAGGTAGTTGGTAACACAGGGATTTTCCAGTTCCAGTTGGGAGCATTGCCAGTGTATGCTGCCCAGCAAGAATGGAGGTGATTACCTCTTTTTGTCCAGTCTTAAACGTTTGATAACCAAAATGTTTTTTTAAAACCTTTTCTAATTCCATTATCTATCACCATATTTCGCTAAAACTAACCTTATTTGAAAATAAGTAGCAGTACCTACTTTTTCTCTTATCACTTTTAGCTGTTTGGTTACTTTTTGCCGCGAAACTTCCAAAATCTTATTTTGTAACTCACTATCGACGTATGTATCAATGGAAAAATCCTTTACATTTAAGGCTAATTCAACAAGATGATCTTCTATTGTACTTAATTTTAAGTGTCTAAGATTTGCAATCATATCAAGGCTATATCCTTGTAATAATAATGCCTGTGTTTTCCTTGAGGAAAGGGTTAATTCATCATCTTGCATTAGATCATGGATAAGATAAGGTAAGATTTTAAACTGATTACCGTCTTCCATTATTCTTTGAATCAAGTAATGAAGGGCATTAGTAAAACCAATCTGATAATCATGAAAATCTAACTTCAGCTTTTTTGCTACTTGATGAGGGGTTAATCCAATCTGCTGAAAACCAGTTAACCGAAACACTAAAAGTGATGGGTCCATGTCTTTCACTGTATTAAAACATTCATTTAACTCTGAATAGACAGTAGTCCCCATCTCCATCCTAGGTACGGTGATGTCCTTTAGAGTAGCTTTTAACCAGATATGGACGTCTTTGTTTTTTTGAATGGGTATATATCTTGATTCCCTAAAAGCAAGATTGGATACCACCTGAATTAGTAGGGACAATCTTTCCCAAAATAGAGAGGATATTTGATGAAAGGTCCAGCCATTTATATATTTGGGCAATGGTTTGTTTTCTAGAAGTGTCATTCCAGAGGTCGTTACATCGTATCGTTGTTCCCCTATATTTATTAACCAATTTTTTTCTACCATTGATTGATGTATTTCATCAAAGGAGTCCCTTGTTAATTGCTCATAAATCCCAAAAAATTTTTTTAATGAAAATAGGTGGGCGTCTTGGATAGTTTGTGATGATTTTTTTCCATTCAACAGGTGATAGACGGAGTAAATCGTCCGTTCCCTGTTTAATTGTTTGACACTATAAAGAATAATGGATTCAAGTTGCATCATACTAAGTCCCCCGCCGTTTTTCGTACATTATCGACAAAATATCCATTTTTCTTCTTTATTCTATCATGAAATAAAGTAGATTGTTGCCCAAAAATGTGGAAGAATTAGAAATTCAACTATATAATCTACAGGTATATGGGTATTTTTCTATTGAAAAGTTATCGATACAGTTTTACAATAGATATGAGTTATCCGTTTTCAATTTGATAATGGAAAATGTGTAAGAATAATTTTGTTTATATTACTGGGAGGTTTTTTTTCATGGCAAAGTACACAATTGTGGATAAGGAAACTTGCATTGCATGTGGGGCTTGCGGCGCAGCAGCACCAGATATTTATGATTATGATGATGAAGGCATTGCATTTGTAACTCTTGATGATAATGAAGGAATTGTTGAAATTCCAGATGTATTAATCGATGATATGATGGATGCTTTTGAAGGCTGTCCTACTGATTCCATTAAGGTAGCTGACGAAGCTTTTGATGGCAATCCAACTAAATTTGAATAATATTTAGGTAAAACAAATGTTAAGCTACTACCTCTCTCCTTTTTAAGGGAGAGGTTTTAATTTTTTACAAAAAAACAACAGGAGGAATGGGTCCATCCTGTTGTTTTTATTTATTAGACGCTTTTAATTGTTGTGTTCTTATTAATCCATGCCTGCATCCGAATGAACAGAAGCATAAAGATGGATGACATCATAACACCTTTTATTAAGTTAAAAGGTAAGATAGCAGGGACTACCAAATTACGCATATCAGGGAATCCCATAAGAGCAGTATAAGCCGGTAAAATGAAGAAGTAATTTAACAAACTCATCATTACCGCCATTATGGCTGTCCCGGCGATTAACGCTAATGTCATACCTTTTCTAGTTTTGAGTCTATTATATACGAAATATGTTGGCAGGATAAACACAATGCCAGCAGCAAAATTGGCTATATGGCCAACAGGAATTCCTGTAAAACTTCCTGTCTGAATATAATTAAGGACATTTTTAAAAAACTCAACTAATATTCCTGCAATTGGTCCAAAAATCAATGTGGCAATTAATGCTGGGATGTCGCTGAAATCGACAAACAAGAAATTTGGGAATAAAGGCAATGGAAATTGTATTAGCATTAACAGAAATGCAATACTGCTCAACATTCCAATTGACACATAAGCCCTTACATTCATTTTCCTCTGTTTCTTCATCTTCTTCATCTTCCTCTCTCCTTTTTTGATCCATCGCGTTTAGGAAGAGAGGTTCAGCAAACAGTCGAGACCTAAGTAAATAAAAACTCCCTCAAGAAAATCTACTTGAGGGAGTTTACAAAGGCACGCTTAATAAACGTTCATTAAACATTAATTTTTTGAACGTCTGCAGAACCTCCATCTTCTCCCATCCAGACTATACTGTCGGCTTTGGAATCACACCAAATCCTGCCATAAAGGCTCGCGGGCTTATGAGTTTCACTCAAATACCGCCGATCGGGAATTTCACCCTGCCCCGAAGATAGATCGATATATAATTACAAATATAATTATACTGCTTCCTGCATTTTTTGTTAAGTAAAAGGTTTACGTTTTAACGCATTTGTAACTTTTTTAAACAGTTTCCAAAAAAAAAACCGCAGACACTTGAGTCCACGGGTTGTTTATTATCTCAATTTACATTTAATACTTGCTTAGGTTTAATAAGATCCGAGGACAGATGGTTAAGTTGTTTAATACGTGTTACCGTCATATTTCTTTTCCTCGAAATGGAGTACAATGTGTCGCCTTGTTTGACGATATATTGTTTTTTTCCTTTCTCTGTTTTGTCTTCCTTTTGAAGTTTTACATGGGAGCTTGCTTCTAATACATCGTCATTGATTCCAGCTATTCCACCCTGTACATTCTCGCCTGTGTCCGCTTTTCCTAAGAACTTTTCTGGATCCAATGCATATTTCTTATCATATCTCCACTCATGCTGGTGGGTTTCAAAATGAAGATGGGTCCCAGTAGCTTGTCCTGTTCTCCCCATTTTCCCTATTACGGTTCCCTGCTTAATACTTTGACCTTCTAATACAGTTCGCTTGTTTAAATGGGCATAGACAGTAACAAAATGACTTGGATGTTTTATAAATACTACATTTCCGTATGTATTCGAATAATAGGATTTAACTACTTGACCATCATCGACGGCAAGAACAGGGGTGTTCAATTTTCCAGCAATATCAATTCCCTTATGTTTACCCATTCTCGTTCCATATGTATCAGAAATAATACCGTCTGCAGGCCATATCCACCCATCCTTTATCTCTTTCTCATCCTTCATACTTGCTTCGGAATGTATTCCACCTAAAAATAACAAACTGATACATAGCGCCATAATTAGGGCAATAAGAACCCTTTTTATGTAGTCTCGCATTTTCTTCATTCAACCTCCTTAGTTCTTTTCCTCCTCCACACCATATGTTAGTTGTTTCACCTTTAGAACATATACCTTGGTGGAGGAGCGATTAGACATACTTGTTATAATTTGGAGATTATAGTTATTTTATTCATGATAAAAAAAATCAACCACTAGGGGTTGATTGAGAATAATTATTGAAGCGTCTGTAGGTTTGGCGCACGCGGGACTTTGTTTTCCTTTGATAGGTCAAATGTTCCGATTTTTTTTATAGGCGAATTTTTTATAATGACTTTTTCTAAACCAAATTCTTTAGCTGTTAATAACAAGGACTCATAAGCGTTAATCGTAACTTGGTCTTCTCGTAGACTCGAATTTTCATCTATTGTAACTAGTAAAGTTTTTTCTTTAATGGATACATCCTTAATCGGCAGAGCAGGAAAAAGTGAACTTTTTAACCCTAATAAGGGCTGATCATTCTTCATTGCCTCCAAAGCCCTATTAATATCAGTATACGTCTCTATTGATGGAACTAAGTAGGGGATTTCACTATCTTTGGAAAAATAAAAGAAGAAGGCATGATTCTTCTTTTGGACGACTTCAATTTCCTCTTTCCTGCCAAGATTCCCTAGTTCAATTCCAGGCTCACCATTTGTTGAAAATCGGATTTTTTTTATATTACTGTTCGAAGAAATATCTTTTTGTAATACATTCATAAAATTTGTTTCTGTTGTTGATCCTTGGCCGTACTGATGGGTTGACGACACATCAACCAAAACAGCTTTATTTTTATTATCAAGCTTCAGCGTAGCATTAAGTGGATAAAATTCGCTTAAACCCCATTCTTCTTCCTTTAAACTCACCATGTTTTCATTAAATATAGTTAGCCATGATTTATCATTTGAATCATTTACTATAGTGGAAACTGGAACAAGTATTTGCGCTTGCGGATCTGGAATCCAATAAGTTAAGACCCTTCCATTGTCTACTTCATCATCATAGACTGCTGTTTTTAAAAGTTCATTATTCTCAGCTGCTGAAAAGGTCTTTGCTTTTAAATTGTCATCTTCTTTTTTCAAAGCACTGGAGGAATCCTCATCCGCTGTTTGCATTTCCTGCCCAGATGAAGCATTTTTTTGACTTGCTTTATCCTCTGAGTATTGGGTTCCGACCATTAATTTAGGAACTAAGATGAAGAAAATGAGCAATGCACATGCAGTAGCAAGGCCAGGCAGGAGCCATTGTTTTATTTTTGTCTTTTTTATAGAAAGATTCTGATAAATGTCACGAGGATTGCGATCATCTTGTATTTTGGGCATTTGCCTTAATAGTTCTTCGAGCTGCTTATCGCTCCACTCTGACTTTTTCACTTGCCGCTCCCTCCTTCTGATAAGACATTTCCATATGTTTCTTCAATACCTTTAACGAACGGTGCTGTGTCGTTTTCACCTTGCTTTCTGTCCATCCTAATGCTTGGGCTGTTTCAGCAATCGATAAATCTTGAATATATCGCAGAATAATAACTGCTCTTTGATCCATTGTGCAATATTCTAGACAGTTGTAAACCCACCTGATTTCTTCCTTTTGTACCGTGATTTCTTCTGGTATAGGATATCCATCTTTCAGCTGATCGGTGGACCAATCAAATTTTTCGAGTAAACGTTCTTTCCATCCCTTTTGTTTTCGGAAGAAGTCAATGGCTACATTTCTTGCAATCGAAAACAACCAGGTTTTCTCACTGCTTTTCCCTTCAAAACGGCGATAAGATTTAAAGACTCTTATATAGACTTCTTGGACAAGATCCTCGGCATGTTCTTTGTTCCTGACCATATAAAGTAGAAATTGAAAAACGTCATGATGATATTTTTGGTAAAGTTCATCGAAAACGGAGTCCATCAATTCCCCTCCCCGTTCATAATATTAGTCGATTTATATGTATAAAAGGTTTCACCTTATAAATATAGACTTTTTTGTGACAAAAAGGAAGGTATAAATTGGAATTCATTTCCTAAAAATTTGATACAAAAAACTCATCCTGTTAATGGATGAGCTCTTAGCTTTCTATTTTTATTGTTCCTCGTGAATCAAGAACAATCGGCAAAATACTTGTTCATTTTACTATTTTCGAGGCACTAAAAAGGAAAATGTCGTTCCTTGACCTAGTTTACTCTGAACAGAAATATGACCACGATGTGCATCCATAATATTTTTAGCTATGGCTAGTCCAAGTCCTGTTCCTGCTCTTCCTCTCGTTCGAGCTTTATCAGCCTTATAAAACCGTTCAAACACAAAAGGTAAATCTTCGTCAGGAATACCCGACCCAGAATCTTTAACTCTAATCATTACGCCCTTATCTTCTGAAGTCACACTTAATTTAACAGAACCGCCTTTAGGTGTATGTCTTATGGCATTATCAATTAAATTTGTGAGAACCTGTTCGATTCGATCAGGATCAAAGGAAATGGAGGTGATTTCATTATCTATCTCTGCAAATAATTGAATTTCATTTTCTTTAGCTAATCCCTGGAACTTGTGGATAATTCGATTGATAAATGAAGAGATATTAGTTTCCTCCATTGTTAATTGAAGATGTCCGGCTTCCATTCGGGCTAAATCTAGCAATTCATTAACAAGCCGGCCCATACGCAAGGATTCATCATAAATGACCTTTGCCATTTCCTTTTTCTCTTCTTGGGATTCAGCAATATCATCAACGATTGCCTCACTATAGCCCTGCAACATCGATATTGGCGTTCTAAGCTCATGAGAAACGTTTGCAATAAAGTCTTGTCTCATTTTATCTAACTGTCTTTCCTCAGTCATATCCCTCAGAACGGCTACTGCACCGCGAATAAAACGGTTACTATATAATGGACTAACTAGGATGACCCAATGTCTGCCTTGGAATGAAATTTCACCCATTTGTTCTGCTTCAGTATCGACTGCTCGCTGAAATAGATCCATTACCTCTGGTGGTATGGCCTCGGAATCCGTACTAATTCCACCCATTTCATAATACCAATATTGAAGAAAGCGGTCTGCTGGAGGATTGGTGATTAGAATCGCCCCATCCCGATTAAAGGTAATAACACCATCTGCCATACTGCTAAGGATACTCGATAATTGCTCTTTTTCTTGGCTAAGTGCACTCATATTGAATTTTAATTGTCTTCCCATTTGATTAAAAGCAGTTGCTAGTTCACCAATTTCGTCATGTGTAAGGATGGGTACTTTTGTATCAAATTTTCCTCTGGCTACTTCAAAGGCTGCTTCTCTCATCTTTCTTAAGGGAGCTGCAATTCTTGTAGACAAAAAGAAGGCAAAAATAGTTGTTAGGATAATGGCAACACCCGCAACAAGTAAAATAAATTTAGTCGTTTCATGGGTTGTTTCTTGCATTACTTCCAATGATTGATAAATAAAAACTGCACTTTTTTCATCCCCGGGCAAATGCAAAGGTACACCAATAATTGAATACTTAGCTTCCTTTTCATCTTCATTAAACGAAAGGGTGGAAATTTTTTCAACGGACTTATCTTTTTTAAATACTTGTGATAATTTCGGGTCATTTTTAATATCAGTTAAGGATAACCTATTGGAAAGATCCGTGTTTGGAGAGTAATAGATTTCACTGTCCTTTTTAACAATTACTACATTGTTGACATTATCAATAATCTCCCAGGATATCTCTAATCCAAGTGGAAATTTTTCATTAGGATGTTTTTCTAAAACGTTCGCAATTTTCTCAGCTGTATTGGTCAAATCCTTTTTCATCTCAAGAGTATTGTAGTTTTGGAAAAATTCGAGAAGCATGATTGTTAAGATGAATAGCACAAAAGATACTAATAAAAGGATCGTTAACCATAGCTTTCCTACAACACTTCTTAATAATGTCATTCATTAATAACCTCAAATTTATAGCCTACACCCCAAACTGTAACAATCATTCTTGCAGCTTGTTCAGAAACTTTGTTTAATTTTTCACGGAGACGCTTTACATGCGTATCAACTGTACGTAGATCCCCGAAAAATTCATAATGCCAAACTTCTTTAAGTAACTGTTCACGGTCAAAAACTTTATCTGGCGCCTTCGCTAAGAAATAGAGCAATTCATATTCTTTTGGCGTTAAACTTACTTCTTTACCGTCTGCTGCTACCCTGTGTGCATCATTATCAATGGTTAAGTGTGGGAATACAATGACGTCTTTCGTTGTCGTTTCCGTTTGCAGGTAACTTGTTTGTGAAGACCTTCTTAACAAGGCCTTGACACGCAAGACAACCTCTCTCGGACTAAATGGTTTGACTATATAGTCATCAGTGCCCACTTCAAAACCTTGGACGCGATTAATTTCTTCCCCTTTAGCAGTAAGCATGATTACCGGTGTTGCCTTCTTTTCTCTTAATTCACGACAAACTTCAATTCCGTCTTTCCCTGGCATCATCAGGTCAAGAAGAACAACATCATAGTCATTGGCAAACGCTTTTGCTAAAGCCTCGGTCCCATCTTCAGCTTCATCAATTGTATAATCTTCACGCTCTAAATACATTTTTAATAAGCGGCGAATTCTTTCCTCATCATCTACAACTAAAATTTTCACGTCTTTTTCCATTATTAATCCCCCCATGGAGTTAATTTTACAAAACGGTATTGTTTTATGCTATATTTTCATGCTAATTACTCCTATAAAAAGTGTCAATAATTTGACAACAATAGCTATACTTGAAAATTTAATAAAAAGCCTTCACTTTTTGTAAGTGAAGGCTATAAAATTTTACCCATGTCCCAATTGCGAATGATCAACCGGCATAGGAATGTAAGCCAGCAATAACGAGATTGACTGCAACAAGGTTAAACATAATTATTACAAAGCCGATTACTGCTAACCATGCAGATTTTTCGCCGTGCCACCCTTTTGAAAGACGAAGATGTAAAAATGCTGCATAGAATAGAAATGTTATTAATGCCCAAACTTCTTTTGGGTCCCATCCCCAAAATCGTGACCAAGCCATTTGTGCCCATATCATTGCAAAAATGAGTGCACCCAGAGTAAATACTGGGAAACCGATTAATACAGAGCGATAGCTAATTTCGTCAACAAAGTCTAATTTAATGTTTTTAACAAGCGGTTTTAGTGCTGCAGCAATTCGTTTTCGTAATATTAATCTAATTAAGCCATAAATAACGAGTCCCGCCATTAATGACCAAATTACTGTATTTAATTTTTTGGCATTAATAAATGCTGGTACCTCGAACAAAGGCTTAAATCCATCTTTTGTTAGTAAGTCTCCTTCATGCGGACCGGAAATGGCAGGCATCGTATATTCAACCACTGCCTCGTTATCGTGTTTATCAACCCAATTAAATTTCTCATGGTAACCCAACCCTGAAAATATCGAAGATACGGCAACGAAACCAAGTACGGCGACTAATGAAAACATGACCATTTCAAGCCAAAAGGTTCGTTTGTTGGATTTTGTTTGATCAATTGCCTTTACGAGATAAATAAGCCCTGCCGCAAAGCTAATCGATAGAATAGCTTCCCCCATCGCCGCAGTAGTTACGTGAATATGCAGCCAATAACTTTGTAATGCGGGTATTAATGGCGTAATATCCCTTGGAAACATACTTGCATAAGCGATAACCAATAGGGCGACAGGCATTGTAAATAATCCTAGTAAGGTTGTACGATAAATAAAATAAATGACAATAAATGCACCTACAAGCGCCATTCCGAAGAATGTCGTGAACTCAAACATGTTACTAACTGGGGCGTGCCCCGCAGCAATCCATCTAGTGATAAAGTAACCCAGTTGTGAAACAAAACCAACAATTGTTAACAGTACAGCAATCTTCCCCCATTTGTTGGTTGCTTCCTTTTCATTCGATGGCTTCTTTGATTTAATAGACCCTCCGAAAAACAGGGTTGCAATTAAATATAGTATAAAAGAAATAAATAATAAATTACTACTTATTGTTGCCAACTAGACACTCTCCTTATCCTTAGGTTTATCAGTATCTTCCCTTTGAACTTGATCGTCTGGCATTTCAAGTTTCGTATCTGTCAAAACTGTTTCAATTTCTTTTTTTAGTCCATACCAATTTTTGTTTGTATGAGCTGCAACCCAAATTTGTCCATTTTTATTTTGAATCCAAATTCGACGGTGGTTCCAATAGGCTCCTTGTATGACGCCAATCATAAATATGATTCCACCTAATATAATCGCCCATAATGTTGAATCCTTCCGAACAATAAATCCTGAAACATTCTTTGTTTCGATTCCTTTAAATGCCATTTTATATTGATTAGCCCCAAATGGCTCGATGGTTTGCTTGATGGCAACGAAACTTGTTTCCCCTTTTGGCTTTTCAGGGGATACCATCCGGAAGACAAAGGCAGGGTTGTTTGGAACTCGTGATTTTGTTGTTGGCTCCCCATTTTCCGCAAATTCGAAATCTGGAAAGTAGTTTAGAATTTCAACAGAATACCCATTACCAAGATCATACTTCATCTTCGGATCTGTAAGATCAATTTTAAGATCGTTAATGGCTTTTTTTGTATTTTTATTTGTTAATGAAAATGACATCGTATTGAGTTCATTTCGGAATGAAGCTTGGAAGACAGAATAACCTTCAAAGGTGAGAGGGAGATTTACTCTTACCTTATATTCTGTTACTTTCTTGAGCTTTGGTTTCTCGCCAGGTAGATTATTTCCAACACGCTTATAAAGAACAACATTCGATTGATAATTTTTCACAACATCTCCAGCCATATTAATAGCCTTTTCAAATGTTTTGTCTTTATTTTTATCATAGTGTTCTAAAATGAATTTGTTATTTTGGAGATAGAACTGTCCTTCTGTCTCAGGAACAAGAGCTGTTTCTCCCTCCCTGACCCAAAGGTTCTCATTTACATACATTCCAGGAATAAAGCGCAGCATCCCGCCGAGTAAGAAAATTATTAATCCAACATGGTTTACATACGGACCCCAGCGAGAAAAACGCCCTTTTTCAGCTAAGATATCTCCATTTTCTTCGCGGACATGGTAACGTCTTGCCTTTAAATGCTTCTTAATTATCGTAAGATCATTTTCATCTGCACTTTCGTTCACACCAAAAATGCGCTGACGTTTTAAAAAACCTTCGTGTCTTGTAACCCTTTGGGCCTTAAGGGCCTTATATAATGGCACCACCCGATCGAGACTACAAATGACCAAGGATATACCGATCATCGCAATTAATAATAAATACCACCAGGAACCATATAAATTATTAAAACCTAATTGGTAATATAATTTACCAACCCAACCATATTCTTGCTCGTAATAAACATCTGCAGGCAAGTCTATATACATTTCCTGCGGCAAAATCGTACCAAGTGATGAAGCAATTAAGGTAATAATAATCAGCCAAACGCCAACCTTTACTGATGAAAAAAAGTTCCATATTTTATCAATAAATGTTTTATTATATGTTTGTGAACGTCTTGCACTTCCTTCATAGCGCATATCGAGAAGTTCTGCAGGGTTAATTTTCTCATCCAGCACTTTTCCGCATGCCTCACATAAAACAGTTCCATGTGGATTTACATGCCCGCATTCACATTTAACATCTTTCATTGAAAAAACTCCCAACAACCTAAGGTTTTATTTTCTCCATAAATTCCCTAATTTTCTCTTCTGTTAACTCACCCGTATAATATTTAACGACCTTGCCATTCTTATCAATCAAAAATGTAGCTGGCAGCGGATCAATTCCATAAGTATTCATTACTTCCTTATCTGTATCAATCATAATCGGAAAATCCAGCTTAAGACGGTCAGCAAATTGATTAACTGCAAGTTTAGATTCTTGAATATCTACTGTTAAAACTTGTACCCCTTTGTCCTTATACTGATGATACTGATTATTAATATACGGCATTTCCTTTTTACAAGGCGGGCACCATGTTCCCCAGAAATTTAAGAAAACCCCTTGGCCGCGATAATCTGAAAGCCGATGTTTATTTCCTTGCATATCAACTAATGCAAAATCAGGAGCTAAGCTATCAACCGCCACTTTTTGTTTATTATCTTGTGTAAAATTAGCATATAGCGTATAAACAACGGCAGCCCCTAGTAAAAGTAGTATGATAGTTCTTACAACTAATCGCCGCTTTTTCAATTAATTCCCCTCCAGTAAATCACATGACACAGTTTGTCTAATTATAGCATTTTGCAACACAAAAACCGTGTAAATGAAGAATAGCATTTGTGACGGTTTTATGAATTTTTTTTGGTTGAGCCTAACCCCAGTGCCCTTAGCTGCTTTACTTCATGTGGGGTTAGCTCTCTTGCATCGCCCGTTTTTAAACCATTTAGTGTTAAGAAGGCATATCGTTCACGCTTTAATTTCAATACATCATGACCAATTGCTTCAAACATCCTTCTAACTTGACGATTTCTACCTTCATGGATGGTTATTTCAACAATGGCCGATTGTTTTTTATTATCTGCTGAAAGCAATTTCACTCTAGCTGGAGCTGTTTTTCCATCTTCTAGACGGATTCCTTTTTCAAGCTTCCTTAGGTTTTCCTTTGAGGGAATGCCTTTTATTTTTGCAACATAAACTTTGTCTATTTCACTTTTCGGATGCATGAGTAAATTAGCAAATTCTCCATCATTCGTTAACACTAATAATCCTGATGTATCATAATCAAGGCGGCCAACGGGATAAATCCTTTCTTTTAAATGCGGAAAGAAATCCGTCACTACCTTTCTACCCTTCTCGTCGTTCACACTTGAAATAACTCCTCTTGGTTTATATAAAAGGAAATAAACAGGTTCTTCTTTCTCAATCTGTATTTCATTTACCTCTACCTTATCAGATGAAGATACCTTGAGACCAAGCTCTGTAACAACCTTTCCGTTAACCTTTACACGCCCTTCTTTAATTAAATCCTCAGATTTCCTTCTTGAAGCAATGCCCGCTCGAGCAATTACTTTTTGCAATCTTTCCATTCATTCCACCTCGAATTTATCTGTATAAAAAATAAGATGGCTCCATAGAGCCATTGGTTTCCTTTTCAGAAATAGTAATTTCCTTATTACTAGGGTAACGAACACAGAAACCTATCCTAATGAATTATGACATAATTTCTTCACTTTTCAAAGTCACGGGTATTATTACAGAAAAATATTAAAATAGCATGTTCAAATTGAACATGCTCATTCATTTTATATTATTTTGTTCCAAAAAACATCGAAACTACTACAATTGCAGCGATAATTCCGACTACGTCGGCAAGTAGACCTACTTTTAGGGCATCCCCCATTTTTTTTATACCAACTGCGCCGAAATAGACGGTTAAAACATAAAAGGTTGTGTCTGTACTCCCTTGCAAAACAGAAGCCAGGCGGCCAATAAATGAGTCTGGCCCATAAACGCCAATTAAATCACTTGTCATTCCCAGTGCAGCATTTCCAGAAATAGGCCTGATAATCAATAATGGCACTATTTCCGCGGGTACTCCAATTGATTTCATCATCGGTCGAATCCAATTCATTAAAGCGTCTAATGCACCGGACGCTCGAAAAATTGAAATGGCCACAAGCATACCAACAAGGAAGGGGATAATTGAAAAGGCAATCTTAATGCCTTCTTTTCCACCTTCAACAAAACTTTCATAGGTTGGGACGCGTTTGAAGGTACCATATAATAGAATAAACCCAATTAGTAAGGGGATAAATGTTAACGAAATAACCGATATCATCTCCATGTTTTTTCATCCTTTTCTGCTTCTGCGATAATAGAAATAACGGTCAATTAAGATTGCACCTAACGCAGAGATAATGGTTGCTATAATCGTTGGAACGACTATCTCAGTAGGAGATGCAGAATGATAATTCATTCTAATCGCAATGACAGTTGTTGGAATAATGGTAATACTTGCAGTATTAATTGCTAAAAAGGTAACCATGGATCTGCTCGCTGAATCCTTTCCCCCATTTAACTTTTTTAGTTCTTCCATCGCTTTAATACCAAGAGGAGTGGCTGCATTTCCCAAACCGAACATATTAGAAATCATATTTGATAAAATATAGCCCATTGCTGGATGGCTTACAGGTACTTCAGGAAATAATCGTTTGACAAGCGGTCGAAAAAGTTTAGATAGACGTTCTAAAAGCCCGGACTCCTCCGCAATCCGCATCATTCCAAGCCAAAAGACGAGAACGCTGATAAGTCCAATACAAAGGGTCACCGCTTCTTTCGCCCCATCAAATATTGCTTTATTCACTTCAGCCATTGTCCCATTGAATAGCGCGAAAATAAACCCAACAACAGTCATAAACACCCAGATATAATTAACCATTGGACTTTACACCAATAAAGATAAGAAAAATTTCCTTTACAAAATCCAACAACCCTTTTTTCTGCTCGGGCACATTCTGATAGTAAATCGGAGTTTCTTGAACAACTCTTCCATCTAAGTAAACTGCTGCCTTTCCAACAATTTTTTCATTCTTCTTGTCATTATCAAATTTTTTGACAGGCTTATTCAACTTATATTTAATAGAAAATAAGTCCATTTCCTCGCTCGTTACAGGATAAACAATTGCTTTCTTTACGTATAAATGATTCTTATAATACTTATTTTTTACATCCTCAATTTTACCCTCAGGTAATACTTCAGCCATATCAAACCCTTTAAATCCACTCTCATACATGGAAATATGATCATTCCAATCGTCTGGTCCGTTCAAGGTTACTGCAATTAGGCTCATATCTCCTTTTGTTGCAGATGTTACCAATGTCCTTTTGGCTCGTTTGGTATAACCTGTTTTCCCACCGGTTGTATATTTATACTTTGTTAGCAAGCGGTTTTTATTTTTCCAGATACGGTCCCAATCTTCTGTGGGGTTTGGTGCTCTATATACCTTTGTACCAGAGATTTTCTTAAAGGTTTTATCCTGCATGGCATAGCGCATTAACACGGCCATGTCATAGGCTGTTGAGTAATGGTCTTCACGGTCATCAAGTCCATGTGGATTGGCAAAATGGGTATTTAACATCCCGATTTCCTTTGCCTTTAGATTCATTAAATAGGAAAATCCCTCTACACTTCCCCCAACATACTCGGCGATTGCTACAGCCGTGTCATTTCCGGACCTTAGCATCAACCCATATACTAGGTCCTTAAGCTTAATTTTTTCGCCTGGCTTTAAATAGACTGACGATCCTTCTGCACGAGTCGCTTGTTCGCTAACTTTTACATATTGATTCATTTTCCCCGATTCGATTGCTAGTTTCGCAGTCATTATCTTCGTTATACTTGCGATTCTCCTTTTTGTGTAGGCATCTTTCTCATAAAGGATACGACCTGATTTCTGCTCTATCAAAACCGCACTTGCTGCACTTACGGAAACTGAAGCATCCACCTTTTGAGGAATGTTAGCAATGAATATTGAGACTATGAGGGAAAACATAACTAGCTTCCAAATCATTCTCATTAGATTAACCTCGTCCCCTTGTAAAGTTATCTAGCTTCAGTGCCAAGGAAGGCACTGAAGCATTTCATTTTTCTTGTACAAGTTTATGCAGGACGAGGCTTGTTATGACAATTTGCTGAAGAAAAACAAAAGCAGACGACAATTTGCCGTCTGCTTATTGATTTTTTGATACCCTAAAATGCTGGCCATTTGATGTCCGCTGCTTTTTCAAACCGCATTTCTACATCATGCCAATTGACTAAGTTCCACCAATTGTCGACATAATCCGGCCTTTTGTTTTTATACTGAAGATAATAAGCATGCTCCCAAACATCTAATACTAAGAGTGGAATGGTATCCCACTGGGTCAATAGCATATGTCGTTCAGATTGCAGTATCTCTAAATGCCTTGCTCGTGGGGACCAAACTAATATGGCCCAGCCTACTCCTTCTACTTGCTTAGCCGCTTCAGAAAATTGCTTTTTAAACGCCGCAAAACTTCCAAAGTATTTCTCAATTTCACCTTTTAACAGTCCTTTTGGATGATCCCCGCCATTGGGGCTCATGTTTTTCCAAAAAATCGTATGAAGATAATGTCCAGACCCATGAAAGGCAAGCTCTCGTGACCAATGTTTAATTAATGAAAAATCGTTAGTTTCCCTTGCTTTTTTAAGATTAATTTCTGCTTTATTTAATCCATCAACATATGCTCGGTGATGCTTA
Source organism: Bacillus sp. ISL-77 (assembly GCF_018613105.1). Taxonomy (NCBI): domain Bacteria; kingdom Bacillati; phylum Bacillota; class Bacilli; order Caryophanales; family Bacillaceae; genus Bacillus; species Bacillus sp. ISL-77. Next base: position 37,108 of record NZ_JAGGQY010000094.1, on the reverse strand, counting down.
TCGTGATGAAGCTTCATGATTTCCTCTGAAATATATGGTTCCAGTGCATTATAGGGGTAGGGAAGGTCAGGGAGTGTATGGCCCCCAGCGGGTACAACTTTTTCTGCCACCCAAATGACTCCGCCTTCTTGTTTTCTTTTAAAATAATTTTCCATTTGCTCATGGATATGCTCAGCCTTCGCTTGAAGGGTTAGTAGCTCTTCATTTGATAATTGTCTGCCTGTGTTTTCAATTAATTCAGTGAAATTATCAAGATGTTCCCATAAATCAGAATTTCCTCCCTCCTTTTCTGATTGAAGAAACTGTTTCATTTGCTCATTCCACTCAAACAGTTCGTTTACATAACGACTAAAACGATCCATTCTATCCCTTCTTCCTGACAATAGGATGCTTTATAAGTAGCCTACCTAGATGGTATGAGGGTGAGAGCAAAAAAAGAACATGATAAAAGGCCGCCCTAATAATAGGACCGCCCTTTCAATGATAATCTTATTTTGATTGGATCATTTTTGTTCGATAATCTGTTTCATAATACTCAAGTTCTTCCCTAATCCTTTGAAACTCACCTTCTAAACTTTTGACCAACTGTACAATACTGTCAGAAATGTTTCGATAAAACTTGATAGAGTTTCTTCCCGTGTAAGCTGACCTGCTGTCTTCGTACCAGGCATCATTCTTCGGTGAGAAAAACTCTTCTATACATTGATGATAAATTTTATAAAGAGTTTTTTCTGCCGCTGCTTTTTGAAAAGGACTGCCTTGCAAAATTACGGAGCACACATCTAAACCTTCTTCACTATAAACAATTAATTTCCGCAAATTTGCAAAGATCAATTTATTATAATTACGATCTTCTTCATTTTCCAAGTCTAATTGCGAAATCGTTGCTTCATTTAAAAAATCCTCTAATGTTAAAATTGTCTTCCCTAAAAAATTCTTTACATCATTTAATTGTGTTTTTACCAATGTATTGCCCATTGTTAACCCCCTAAATTTTTTACTTCGTAAACATTACTTATTTTGGCTGCATAATGAACTCTAGCGGAGAACGAAGCTCATATTCTTTCTTTTGGTTAAGAGAAAGAAAAATTTCAGGTAATTTATTATAATTGATATCTTGAAAATAAGAAGCAAATTCCTGCTTTGAATTAATATAAAGTCGTTTTCGGCTGCGCAGGCCTGGATTTTTCAAGAGACATACAAGCGCTACGATGTCTTTAAACAAAACCTCATTGTTTTCCTGAACCATAATCGGGTCTTGCTTGTACGGAGTGAATTCATGGAAGAATTCATCGAAATACCTAACATATAAAACGTGCAGCGTTTTTTCCTCACCATCTTCAGAAAAAGTAACGATGCTTCTGTTAAAAAAGTCCTCAGAAGTATTTGATTGTTCCTTTTCTAATTCAAAGCCATTACACTTTTTAATTAACAAATTAATCCCACTCCTTGGCCAATGACAATATCACTTGTAAATCTTTTTAACATGTCGTGAAAGAATTGAATAATTAACCTACATTTATTTTATCATAAATTTAAGTAAGTATTGGAAAATTAAGAATTAATCGTCTCCTGAAATTTTTCAAAAAATAGATCTGCCTCTTCCTGAATAAATTCATCTTCCGCCTTTTCGGGAAGCTGGGGTAGTTCTTCAATACTTTTCAGACCAAAATAGTCCAGAAATTCTTTCGTTGTTCCATATAGGTAGGCTCTTCCTGTACCTTCTGCACGGCCAACTTCTTTTATTAACGCTTTTGCCATTAGTGTATGCAACGGTCTTTCTGTTTTCACACCGCGAATTTCCTCAATTTCAGCTCGAGTGATTGGCTGTTTATAGGCAATGATGGCCAATGTTTCTAGCGCTGCCTGTGACAATGTGGAAGTATGGGGGGAATCAACAAGTTTCTTTATATAAGTTGCATTTTCTTTCTTTGTTGCAAGTTGATAGGTACCAGCAAGCTGGACCATCATAATTCCCCTTTTGTTGTCCCGCTCATATTCTTTTTTCAGATCCTCAATGATTTCACTTGCCTTAAGTTCATTCACTTCTAGAACCTCTGCTAGCTGTTTCAGTGAAAGCCCTTCATCCCCTGCAGCAAACAAAAGGCTTTCTAGGATACTGTTCCAGTTAATGATTTCCAATCATTTCTGCCCCTTCCTTTACGGCTTTAACATAAATATCTCCAAAGTTCTCTTGTTGCTGGGCGTCAATCTCTTTTCGTTTAATAAGTTCCAAGACGGCCAAAAAGGTTACGACGATATGGTCCTTAGCCGGATAGGGAAATAATTCATTAAAGTTTTTTTGTCCTTTAAGCTGCTTAAGTTCCACCATAATTTCTGTCATTCTGGTTTCAATAGATATTTCCTGACGAGTAATCTTCGTTGCCATTGGGCGCTGAAGTTTCTTTCGTCGCATTAATTTTTGTAAAGCAGCCAGCATATCATACAGAGAAACATTTAACTCTTCTTTTTCCGGCTGTTTCTCTTTCGCAAACTCAGAAAGATCACTTGGCGGCTTTGTATACATGAGCCCTCGTTCCACTTCCATGAATTTTAAGTCATGGGCTGCTTCTTTATATTTTCGATACTCTATTAGACGCTCAACAAGTTCGTCTCTTGGATCTTCTTCGAATAACAAGTCAGGATCCTCTACATCGAGAACTTCTTCATGCTTTGGTAAAAGCATTTTACTCTTAATTACGAGCAACGTCGCAGCCATAACTAAAAACTCGCTTGCAACATCGAGCTTGAGCTCATTCATTGTCTTTATATACATTAAGTATTGCTCGGTTATTTCGGCAACCGGAATATCATATATATCAATTTCTAAACCATTAATTAAATGGAGCAGCAAATCTAATGGTCCTTCAAATGCATCAATTTTCACCTGGTATGGCATTATAACTCACCAAAATTCTTTAAAATAAGTTCGTTGATCATTCACTTCGACTATTAATAGTATAGAGGATTAAATAAGGTTATCCAATAGAAAAATCAACTTGGCGAGGGAATATTATCAAAACATGATGATTGCCCATAACAATGGACAAATATCCTACATATGATGACAAGGAAAAGAACAAAACATTTTTTAGGAGGTAATGAATATGTCTGACCACGGATTCGGATCCGGATTTGCGTTAATTGTAGTTCTATTTATCTTGTTAATTATCGTTGGTGCTTCCTGGGTCTATTAATTAAAAATTAGGAAGTGTACAGAATTAAACATATTACTGTGCACTCCGGCTGGCTACCAATATTAGTTAGAACTACTTGCCCGTCAATATTGACGGGCTTTTTTTATTGAAAAGTAAAATTCTAATATTTTAGAGGAACCATTAACTGTGATAAACTATACTAAACATTTTGTAAGGGGGAGAATTGCTTGTACCCGAGCGAGTATATACATTTTTTAGCCCATTTTCATGGCGATCGTGATTATTTCGAGTGCCATGAACTACTTGAAGATTACTGGAAAAAGACCGATCCGAGAAACAAGGATTCCGTCTGGGTCGGTTTTATTTTATTGTCAGTATCTGCTTATCATCATCGTCGAAGTAATTTTAGCGGTGCTGAACGAACATTAAGAAAAGCAATAATGATACTTAAATTACAATCGGATTCGTTGACAAAACTCGGATTAAATAAAGTGGATTTTTACCACTTGTTAAATAGACAGATTTCTGCATTGCAAAAAGGAGACTCATATAGAAGCATTTCCTTACCCATTTGTGACCCCGACTTATTAGAATATGCGAAAAAAGCATGTGAACAAAGGGGGTTTATTTGGGGAAATGAAAGTGATCTTACAAATAGCTCCCTTGTCCACCGTCATAAATTACGTGACAGATCCAGTATAATAGAAGAAAGAAATCGGTCATTAAAGACGCGGAAAAGCAGCGAATAAATTTATTATTCGCTGCTTTTTTGAATGTAATCTAGCAAAAATCACATTTTTCGATAAAAGCTGCTGTATTTTCATTTGCAGTAATTTCTTTTTCTGCATACATTTCTTTCAGTGCTTTAACCATTTTTTTACCGATTCCCTGAAAACGATGCGAAGGATTCACGGAGATATGAAGGATTTCTATAGAATTGGTATCATCGTGGTTCAAGACACCCAAAAGCCCTATTATATCTTCTTCTTTCCAAAGAAAAAGCTGCAAATGCTCTTCTGTTTCATATTCCTTCATGGTTTGTTGGAGCTTTTTTAAGTCTTTTTCGCTGGGCATAAAGGATAATAAACCCATTGCAATTTTTTCGAATGTTTTTTTATAACGAATTAACATTTAGATCCCTCATTATATTAAATAAACCGATAAAATATTTGGTTTAACAATAGTATATTTTTACCAAGAAAATCAATATTAAACATTATTCATTATATGTAGTCGCAGATATTATGTTTCATTAATCACCATGATACATAATAAATGGTCAATCATCAATAAAATTATTCTTAGTGTCTGGGTCCAATAAAAATCCAATAAATAATTCCCCATAGAACGGACAAGCCAATAAGAATACTAAATAAAACCCAGTTAGTTCTCTTCATGAAAAAGCTTCCTCCAAAATAAGTTTTGAAGATGTTGTGCATGACTTCCATTCTACACTAAATTACAAAAATAATCTATTCTCCTTACATCTGCTTACAAATTTTGCTTTTTTTTATTAAGATTAACTATCTATGAAACTTCCGCGTGGATATTTACGTTATTATTATTGGATTCGGTTATATTAATTAATAAAAGAGTCTCAACAATTCTTTACTACCTTTTAGAGTTACGAGGAGGAAACTATGAAGAAAATTCTTATTTACTTATTGTTAAGTTTGCTACTTATCAATCCAGTTCGCACTTTTGCTGATATAGCTGAAGGGGACATGATTGTTACATTAGGTGAAAATTTAACAAATGAGCAAAAGAATACACTTTTAACGGAAATGGGTGCTCCAAATGATGTACAAATAGTAACTGTATCGAATCAGGAGGAACATCAATATTTAGGGAAATACGTATCAAAATCATTCATCGGCACAAAGGCCATATCATCATCAGCTATAACCATTCAACCTAAGGGGTCTGGGATTACCGTTGAAACAAAAAATATTAACTGGGTTACGGACGAGATGTATGTCAATGCCCTTATCACTGCGGGTGTTAAGGATGCAAAAATTTATATAACATCCCCGGTTACGGTTTCTGGAACAGCCGCGCTTACTGGTATCATAAAAGCCTATGAAATATCAGCTGATAAAACGATTCCTGAAGAAGTAAAACAAGCGGCAAACCAGGAAATGGTCGAAACCGCTAAACTAGGAGAATCCATTGGTGATAAGAACGCTGCTGCATTAATTGCGAAAGTGAAAGAAGAAATTGCTAAGAATAAACCAAAAAATGATGAAGAATTACAAAATATTATTAAACAAGCTGCAAATGAATTAAATGTTAAACTTACCGATGAAGAAATGAAACGATTAATGGACTTTTTTAATAAGCTCAAAGATTTAAACATTGATTGGAACCAAGTTAGCGACCAACTTAATAAAGCTAAAGATCGTATTTCTAAATTTCTTCAATCAGAAGAAGGACAAGGTTTCTTAGAAAAAATTAAACAATTTTTCAACTGGTTCTTTGATGCTATAAAATCCATATTTTCCTAATTAAACCAGAAAAAGCTGCCACTTCAAACGAAGTGACAGCTTTATATTTTTTATTTCAGCGGCAAATCATGGCGTAGTAAGTCTTCGTAGGTCTCTCTTTTTACTACAAGTGTTGCTGTTCCATTTTCTACAAAAACGACAGCCGGACGCGGGATTCGATTATAGTTATTTGACATTGAATAGCCGTAGGCACCCGTGCAAAAAACTGCGAGTATATCCTCTTCTCCAGTTTCTGGAAGCGGCAAATCCCAAATCAACATATCTCCAGATTCACAGCATTTCCCAGCGATTGAAACAGTTTTATTCGCTTTCGTTAATGGCTTATTTGCAAGAACAGCTTCATATTTCGCCTGATAGAGTGCAGGTCGAATATTGTCACTCATTCCGCCATCAACTGCTAAATACTTTCTAACACCAGGTACTTCTTTAGACGAACCCACTTTATAAAGGGTAATTCCAGCATCGCCAACAAGTGAACGACCTGGCTCTATCCAAATTTCCGGCATTTTTAAAGAGTAGCTCTCCGTTAACTTTTTTACTTCCCGTATAATTTCACTCACATATTGGAATGGTTGTAATGGTTCATCTTCTTTTGTATAGCGGATCCCGAAGCCCCCGCCCAAATTTAAAACCTTTGCTTCAAAGGAAAGTTCCTTTTTCCATGCTTCCATTTTTTCGACAATCTTTTTTGCAGCTAATAGAAAGCCGGTTGTTTCAAAAATTTGTGATCCAATATGGCAATGGAGTCCAAGTACCTCAAAGTTTTCAATTTCAAGCGCCATTTTTAATGCGTCTTCCGCTTGTCCATTTTGAAGATCAAATCCAAACTTCGAATCTTCCTGCCCAGTTAAAATGTAATCATGCGTATGGGCTTCGATTCCCGGAGTTACCCTTAGCAGGATAATTACATGGGCATTTTTTTCGATCGAAATTGCTTTCAATAGAGCAAGTTCCGAAAAATTATCCACAACAATACAGCCGATTTCCTGATCCAGTGCCATTTCTAACTCTTCTCTGCTTTTATTATTTCCATGAAAATGAATTCTCTCGACTGGGAATCCTGCAACCAAAGCAGTATACAATTCACCACCAGACACTACATCAAGTGATAAACCTTCTTCCTCGGCGAGCTGAATCATGGCAATGGTTGAAAAAGCTTTACTAGCATAGGCCACTTGCGCCTTAATATTTTGTTCTTCAAATGCCCGCTTAAAGGACCGTGCCCTCTCGCGCATTAATGCGACGTCATATACATAAAGGGGAGTTCCAAATTCTTTAGTCAACTCAACAGAATCAACTCCGCCAATTTCTAAATTTCCATTTTTATTTACCCCTGTTGTCCCGTAAAAATACATTCCCTTCCCTCTCTCTCAATCACTCACTATAGTTTATGCGGACAATCATAAAAGATAATAATAAATAGACAGAATCTGCAAAAGATACTGCCTATTTTCACACTTTATCCCTTTATTTAATTAAAATTACTTTAGCATAACTGCTAGAAAAGTGCAATTATTTCTCGTTCGCTTTAGGCGGCTGCCTGTATCGGTTTCTAGGATGTACAATACTAGGTCTGAGAATGGAGCCTGGTATTGCTCTGCGGACAATTATCTGCAAAAATCCTTTCGGTTCAAAAGGTAGGAATGGCCATAAATAAGGTGTATTAAGGGCACGTATATTAACAAGGCAAAGAAAGAATACCGTCGCCCCAATGATAAATCCAGGCAAATGGAAGAGTGACACAAGAATCAACAGTGTTAATCGACCGATTTTGTTTGCTACGCTCAACTCATAACTAGGTGTTGTAAAAGAGCCAATCCCCGAAACGGCGACGTACAAGATTACCTCTGGAACAAATAGACCTACACTAATAGCAATTTGCCCAATCAATATTGATGCGATTAAGCCCATTGCTGTAGAAAGCGGTGTTGGTGTATGAATAGCCGCTAATCGTAAAAATTCAATCCCAAAATCCGCCAAAAATATTTGAACGATAATTGGAATATTGGTCTGTTCATTCGGTCCTATAAATGAGAGTTTTTCAGGTAATAATGAAGGTTCTAATACGAATAACAACCAAAACGGGAGTAGAAAAATAGATGTCCAAACACCTAAAAAACGCATCCAGCGCATAAAGGTTCCCATTGCCGGTGATTCCCGGAACTCCTCAGCATGCTGTAAATGATGAAAAAATGTAGTAGGGGCGATAATAACACTTGGTGAGGTGTCGACATAAATAACAACATGCCCTTCAAGAATATGTGTAGCTGCAATATCAGCACGCTCCGTATATCTTACCAGTGGAAATGGATTCCAACCCTGTTTCAAGATAAATTCTTCGATTGTTTTATCAGCCATTGGAATTCCGTCTGTTTCAATTGCTTTTATTTCTTTACGAATAATATTTATCATATCTGGATCTGCAACATCTTCTAAGTAACCTAATGCCACATCTGACTTTGACCGTTCGCCTACCTTTAGCATTTCGAAGCGCAGTCGTTCATCTCGAATTCTTCGTCTTGTTAAAGCTGTATTCAAAATAATGTTTTCAACAAATCCATCACGTGATCCTCTAACTACCTTTTCTGTATCGGGCTCTTGAGGTTGCCTGCCTGGATAGCTTCTAACATCAATGGCAAAAGCAGTATTTTCCCCTTCCATTACAACAACAATCAATCCAGATAAAACCTTGTCGACAATGATATCCAGCTGGTTAATCTGTTCAACAGATTGATTAACTAGTCTATTTTCAACAATCTTAAAGAGGTCTGTCGATAATTTTTCATGATAATTGATTTCTACTAATTCTTTAATCAATTGAATAATGTAAATGGTATCACATAACCCATTAACATAGTAAATATGGACGTCTTTTTTGAGGACTTTTAATTTCCTTACTCCAAAATCAAAGCTTACCCCAAGGCCCACCCGCTGTTTCATATAATTTTCTATTTCATTTACCGATTCCGGGATTGGCCATTTTTGTTCGTTACTTCTTGACATGAAAGCCACTCCTTTCAAGTATAAGCTCCACTGCTTTTTTCGTTATCGGGGAACCCTGCTTGTAGGAGTCACGTCTTGCCATTTTTCCAACATCCCCAACGCCTATGATGATAGGTACCTTCAATTCATCGAGGCAGTAAACAGTGTCACCATTTATTCTCCCGATTTCAAGCTCTGGTATACCAAATTTATCTACCCCATATGGTGTTAAATTCCCATCACGATCGATGCTTACGTCCACCCTGGCCCATTCTTCATGTCTTGATTTTGCTGCGACAGCAATGATGCCCAGAACTTCAATTTCTTTATGTTGAGCAACAAATTTCAATGCATTTTCACCTGCGCCTTCTCCAACTATGCCACTATCATCAAACATCACTAATACAGGATCGTGAGGAGTCTTTTTTATTAACTCGACTAATTCAAGTCCAGTTAATGTTGACGGATTTCCTTGGGAACTGGAAATACACCTGCCGCCAATTTCTCTAGCAACATGCTCTACAGCCCTTTTTGCATATTCGTCACCATCAGTTATTAAAATAACACGCCTCCGAATGCTCATTCTGTGATGTCCTTTCATCAGAAAAGCGTAAGCGCCTGATAAGCACTAGTGCTAGACTGTTTTCAAAAGTTTTAATGATGAACAAAATAAACCCATTGGAAGATAGATCCAAAAATCTTCCCTAATACGATGGCCATAATTAATATGGCAATTTCTCCATCTAATCGGATTCTTTTGGCGAGAATGGGGAAGACATTTAATACCTCTGTAAGAGCGGCAGCCAACATTCCATAAAAAGTCCCACCGGTCATTCCTAGAAAAATTAATGGGAAGGAAGGGATGTTTAAAATAGGGTCCCTTAGGCTCGCTCCTACCCCCGTGAGTGCTCCTAAGACTACTGCCCATTCATAGTGTTGAATCATTTTCATTGTTTTACTAAGTTGTGTTAGTCTCGGGATAACTCCGAGCACCGTAAGAAAAGCTACAAAACCAGAACCTACTGCCAGTCCGCTTGCTACACCTAAAAAGATAATCGCTAAAATACTAATCATCATTGATTTTTTTTATACTTTCTTTATTTTCATGGATAATTACGTAATTATCTAAATCCATTTGGTAATTAAACATTTCTACTTCTAGAGGACTGGGTTCTTCATTAATACGTTTCTTAAAAACATGATTAAAAAATAGTATCATTCCTAAGCCTAAACCAATAGAATAGGGGATTTGAAACAGTAATGGTTTTGTTTCTTTTTTTCCAGTAATGATGGTATATATTTTTTCTTGGACACTCTTCATACTTACATCATCATGAAAATTCATGATCGCCATGGCTGAACCAAAAAATAAGAGAAACCATATTAAAAGAAAATAGGGAATGGAAACTCCCTTTTTCTTATACGTGACTTCAATGATGGTTTGCGCAGGACCAATGGTTTGAACTTCCATTTCTCCAAATTCTCTTTTTAATATGTGGATTACTTTCATGACATCTATGATGACTATATTCTGGTCCGCATCTGTTAATTGATGGATCATCATAGTTTGTAAATGTGAAAGAACTTCATCCGGGGCAATGACTTGGGCAATATCCTTTAACAATACTTTTTCTTCAGGCGGTGTTTGGACACGATTCCGCATGCGGATGTATATTGTTTCTTCCAAAACATTCACTTCCCACACAATGATTTCCTCGTATAAATAGTATGGGTAATAAGCATTTTTTTCATGAAATCCAAAAACTTCCAAAGTAATTCGACAAATGAAAAACCGTATGAATCAGAGATCCATACGGCCTTTCATTTGCTGCAATATTTTTTTTTCAAGTCGCGATACTTGTACCTGAGAAATCCCGAGCCGAAGGGCGACTTCAGATTGTGTTTGGTCTTTATAATATCGTAAATAAACAATAAGTCTTTCCCGTTCATCCAGTTCACGGATAGCTTCCTTTAAGGCAATTTTATCAAACCATTTCCCATCATTACCGTCATCAATTTGGTCAAGTAATGTAATCGGGTCCCCGTCATTTTCATAAACGGTTTCATGAATGGAAGAAGGCGTCCTGCTTGCTTCTTGAGCAAGGATTACATCCTCCGGTGTCAACTCAAGATGGGCTGATATCTCGTTAACGGTCGGAATTCTTCCAAGCGTTTTCGATAAATCGTCCTTCGCTTTTCTGATTTTGTTTCCCATTTCTTTCAGTGAGCGGCTAACCTTAACGGTTCCATCGTCACGGATAAATCGCTGGATTTCACCGATAATCATTGGAACTGCATATGTCGAAAACTTTACATCATATGAAAGGTCAAATTTATCAACTGATTTTAATAATCCGATACAACCAATCTGGAATAGGTCATCAGGGTCATAGCCCCGATTAAGAAACCGTTGGACAACAGACCAGACCAGACGCATATTCTTTTCAACGATTAAATCCCTTGATACTTGGTCTCCGTCTTGGCTCTTTTTGATGAGCTCTTTTACTTCATGGTCCTTTAAATATGTTTGACCTTTATTGTTCTTAACCTCCACATCCATTGGCAAGTCTCCTTAATTGCAAAGCATTTTGCGGTTTTGTAAATGCTTTCGTAATCTAACCTCGGTTCCTCGACCTGGCTGTGAATGAACCTCTACCTCATCCATGAAATTCTCCATGATAGTAAAACCCATACCGGAACGTTCTAAGTCCGGCTTTGTTGTAAATAATGGCTGACGAGCTTCTTCCACATCTACAATTCCCATTCCAACATCTTTTATTGTCAGATCAATTAAACTATCTTCAATGATTACTTGAATATAGACAATTCCATTTGGATCATTTTCATAACCATGTATAATTGCATTGGTCACGGCTTCTGACACGACTGTTTTGATTTCTGTCAACTCATCCATATTAGGATCTAGTTGTGCTATAAAAGCTGCAACAGTTACACGGGCAAAGGACTCATTTTGACTTAATGCACTGAATTGAAGATTCATTTCATTCTTCACTCAGGCCACCCCCAATCTTTGCAATGCAAATTCCTCTGTCGGTTCCATTTTTATGATTTTGAATAAACCAGACATATCGAATAATCTTTGTATTGCAGGGGAAATTGCACAAACCACCATTTCACCGTGCACCTGTTTAATTTGTTTGTATCTGCCTAATATAACGCCTAAGCCTGAACTGTCCATAAATGCAAGATGTTCCAGATTTAAGACAATATGACGAATATCATTTTTTTCAATAACTGCTATAGCTTTTTCGCGAAGTTCATCCGCGGTGTGGTGATCTAATTCACCGCTTAAACGAATACATAGAACGTCATGTTTTGTTTCCATATTAATATTAAGACTCACTATCCACGTCCTCCTTAATCTGGTATAGTGAGTCAATTCTCTTTACGGGTGTAAATATCCTTCTCCAAATACAAAACAAGTTGTTTTTCGCTAAAAGAAGTGACATATCTAGTTATTTCGACACCGAAAACCGGAAGTGTCTTTATTTACCCGCCTTTGTAAACATACCGAAGGAACGTTTATATAAGGTCCACCATCCAGCTTCCTTTACATTTTTATTTGCTAATAAAGGACTTTCTAGAAACACTTCTCCGTCCTTAATCAACTTTATGGTCCCTACTTTATCACCTTTATGAATTGGGGCATTAAGATTTTTATTGATAATCACCTTACGTTTTACATCCGCTGTTTTTTCGCCCTTTTTAGTCAGCAAGGAAATTGGCTCACTTGTTACAGCCTCCACAGACTTTTCCTGTCCTTTGCTTATTCTCACTTGGGCAATGGTCTGGTTACGTTTAAACATTGGATGTGTTTGATATTGGTTGAAGGCATAGTTAAGCATTTTAGTTACTTGGGCATTTCTTTCCTTGGATGTGGGTGCACCAAACACCACTGCAATTACGCGCATGCCGTTCTTTTGAGCTGTTGCTGTTAAGCAGTACTTCGCTTCTGCAGTAAAGCCGGTTTTGAGTCCGTCCACACCAGGATAAAAGCGCACCAATTTATTGGTATTAACAAGCCAGAATTTTTTGTCTGTATTTTCACGAAGATATGCTTCATACATACCGGTGAATTTCGTAATGTCTTCATATTTTAATAGTTCCTTCGCCATAATAGCCATATCACTTGCAGTGCTGAAATGACCACTGACCGGGAGTCCCGTCGTATTTTTAAAGTAAGTATGTTTTAAGCCAAGTTCTTTGGCCTTATCATTCATCATGTCAACAAATGCTTCTTCTGACCCTGCAATTCTCTCAGCCATAGCAACAGAAGCATCATTTCCAGAACCAATTGCAATTCCTCTTAACATTTCCTTGGTGGTCATTTCTTCGCCAGCTTCAAGAAAAATTTGTGAACCACCCATCGAGGCAGCATACTCACTTGCTCTGACTTTTTCATTCCAAGTAAGTTTTCCTTGATCGATTGACTCCATAATTAAAAGCATCGTCATAATTTTGGTCATACTTGCAGGTGGAAGCTCTTCATTACTGTTTTTCTCATAAAGCACTTTTCCGGTATCACGTTCAATTAAAATAGCGGATTTTACATTGTTGACGATATCAGCATTCTTCTTTTCTTCAGCATTCTTTTTTTCTTCAGCTGCAAAAGCAGATGTACTCATTAAACTTGTAAGTAAAAAAAATGTCACTATCGCAGAGACAAATCGTTTCATTCGCATAACCCTCCATTCTTTATAGCATCCATTTTTTCCAAAATTAATAACTTTATACAATTATTCCCTGTCAAAAAAATAAAAATAGGGTGTCAGGCACCATGTGAATTTTTCACATGGTACCTGACACCCTTTAACCTGTTTTATTCTGTTATTTCTTCATGGACAAGGATTGGTGCGTTTATTTTTGTTGCTGAAATTTTAATATTATGATAAAGCTTTGTTTTTACTTCTTCTACATTTTCGATGTTGCTGTAAATCGTTACTAATGATTCGCCTTTTTTGACTTGGTCACCGATTTTCTTTCTTAAGACAAGGCCCACTGCTAAATCAATAACAGATTCCTTCGTTGCTCGACCAGCTCCAAGAATCATCGCCGCTGTACCAACTTCATCTGCAACAATTTCGGATACATAGCCATCTTCTTTGGCTTCAAGTTCAAAGGTATACTTTGCTTGAGGCATTTTTGAAGGGTCATCAACAATTGATGCATCCCCACCTTGTGAGCTTAAAAATACTTTTAATTTTTCAAGTGCTGATCCGTCCTTTATGACACCTTCAAGCAGGGTGCGTGCTTCTGCTAATGAGCCAGCCTTTTCTGCTAAGTAAACCATGTGGCTGCCTAGGGTTAAACAAAGCTCTGTTAAGTCTTCAGGACCTTCACCCTTTAAAGTATCAATTGCTTCTTTTACTTCAAGGGCGTTACCAATCGCAAAACCAAGTGGTTGACTCATGTCAGAAATAACAGCCATTGTTCTTCTGCCAACATTGTTCCCGATTCGCACCATTGCTTTTGCCAATTCCCGAGAATCATCAAGTGTCTTCATAAATGCACCCGCGCCGGTTTTGACATCAAGAACTATGGCATCTGCACCCGCTGCTATCTTTTTACTCATGATAGAACTTGCGATTAGTGGAATACTATCAACAGTTGCTGTAACATCACGTAAAGAATAAAGTTTCTTATCGGCAGGAGTTAAATTTCCACTTTGACCAATGACAGCAATCTTATTTTTATTAACAAGGTCGATAAATTCTTCATTTTCAATTTCAACATGGAAGCCTTTTACTGCTTCTAATTTATCAATTGTTCCTCCGGTATGGCCTAAGCCGCGCCCCGACATTTTTGCCACAGGTACCCCAAGTGCAGCAACCAGAGGTCCAAGAACTAGGGTAGTTGTGTCGCCTACACCGCCAGTAGAATGTTTATCAACTTTAATTCCCTCAATTTGTGATAAATCAATTTGATCTCCTGATTCAACCATGGCCATGGTCAAATCGGCTCTTTCCTGTTCCGTCATCCCTTTGAAAAAGATAGCCATCGTTAAGGCGCTAACTTGGTAATCTGGAATCGAACCATCGGTATATCCTTTAATAATAAAATTTATTTCTTCTGTTGATAGTTCCTGTCCATCTCTTTTCTTCTCTATTAAGTCAACCATTCTCATTATAATCACCACTTTACGAAATTTTCCTATAACAGAATTTATATCACACCGCTAACCGGGCGCTTCCGCTTTGTTATTAAGCGATCGTTTTTACAATTTCTTTTATATATTGAAGAAAGTCAGCTTTCACTCTTTCTGTTGTTTCAATAACTTCATCATGGGTAAGTGGTTGATCAAGAATTCCTGCTGCCATGTTCGAAATACAAGAAATTCCAAGAACCTTCATACCACTGTGACGGGCAACGATTACTTCTGGTACAGTCGACATTCCGACTGCATCTCCGCCCAAAGTGCGCACCATTCGTATTTCAGCAGGCGTTTCATAAACAGGACCAGGGTTTCCGAAATAGACGCCCTCTTTCACCTTGATATTTAAGCGGTCGGCAATTTCCCTTGCTACAGCACGTAATTCTTTCGTATATGCCTCAGACATATCAGGGAAGCGGACACCAAACTTGGAATCATTCGGTCCAATTAATGGATTTGTTCCCATATTATTAATGTGATCGGATATTATCATTAAATCCCCTGCAGAGAAGGTTTCATTCACTCCGCCCGCTGCATTGGTTACGATTAACATTTCAACTCCAAGTTCTTTCATGACGCGAACGGGAAAGGTTACTTTTTCCATAAGATATCCTTCATAGAAATGGAATCTTCCTTGCATGGCAACAACCTCTACTCCACTTAATAAACCAAACACTAATTGTCCAGCGTGACCTTCAACTGTAGAAATTGGGAAGTCAGGTATCTGATTATATGGAATTTTTACAGGGTTCTCTATTTCATCCGCTAGGACACCGAGGCCAGATCCTAAAATAAGACCAATTCTGGGCGTCCTCTCATATTTTTGTTTTAAAAATCCTGCAGCATTTTGAATTTTTTCAGCATTCATTTCTATACCCCTTTTGAATTTAATTCGTTTAAAAAACTTTTTCCGAAGTTAGGTAGTTTCACATTGAAGTTTTCAGCAACAGTTGCGCCGAGGTCCGCAAAGGTCTCTCTGATTGGGAGCTCTTTCCCTTCGTTCATACGCTTTGAATAAACAAGTAAAGGTACGTATTCACGAGTATGGTCAGTTCCTGGTGCAACAGGGTCATTTCCATGGTCTGCAGTAATCATTAATAGGTCGTCTTCTTTCATTTTTGCAAACACTTCTGGCAGGCGTGCATCATACTCTTCCAGTGCTTTTCCATAGCCTTCTGGGTCACGACGGTGTCCGTATAATGCATCAAAGTCAACTAAATTTAAGAAACTAATACCTGTAAAATCCATATCCAATGTTTCTACTAGCTTATCCATTCCATCCATATTAGAAACTGTTCTAAGTGATTGAGTTACGCCTTCTCCATCATATATATCGGAAATTTTTCCGATCGCAATAACATCAAGACCAGCATCTTTTAATTCACTCATTACTGTACGGTCAAAAGGTTTTAATGCATAGTCATGACGGTTAGAAGTACGTTTAAAATTTCCAGGTTCCCCCAAGAAAGGTCTAGCAATGACACGGCCAACCATATACTTCTCATCAAGAGTCAATTCACGAGCGATTTTGCAGATCTTATATTGCTCTTCAATTGGGATAATTTCTTCATGTGCAGCAATCTGAAGGACAGAATCTGCAGAAGTATAGACGATCAATGCTCCTGTTTTCATATGCTCTTCGCCCAACTCCACGAGGATTTCAGTTCCGCTAGCGGGCTTATTGCCAATAATTTTTCTGCCTGTGCGTTTTTCTAACTCTAAAAGAAGCTCATCCGGAAAACCCTCTGGGAATACACGAAAAGGGGTTTGAATATTAAGGCCCATAATTTCCCAGTGACCTGTCATGGTATCTTTTCCGTTAGAGGCCTCCATCATTTTTGTATAATATGCTAATGGTTTTTCTGCTTTTTCAATTCCTTTAATTTCACGGATATTGCTTAAACCCAACTTGCCCATATTTGGCATGTTAAGACCATTCATTCTTTCCGCTATATGACCAAAAGTATCTGCACCCTTGTCACCAAACTTTTCCGCATCTGGGGCTTCGCCAATACCAACCGAGTCCATTACGATAATAAAAATACGTTTATATGTATTTGCAGCCATTCAATTCTTCCTCCTTTTTCCGTAGAAAACGTTTGCAAATATTAACATTACACAAGAATAGGTTTCCCTCTTTAGTTTAGTATTATAAAACTAATCTAAATCTATTCGTCAGAAGTCTGACATCTATATTGTACTAAATGTTTTAAAAATTACAAGGAAAAAGCCACCGAATTTCAGGCAGCTTTTTGACAATTATATGATTTTTATAGAACTCTCATTCTATTAAGCTCGAGGATGAAATTTACTATAGACGTCTTTTAACTTTGTTTTTGAAACATGTGTATATATTTGTGTGGTTGAGATATCTGCATGACCTAACATTTCTTGGACTGCTCGTAAATCAGCACCATTTTCTAACAAATGAGTTGCAAAAGAATGGCGAAGGGTATGTGGTGTTAGTTCTTTATCTATTCCGGCTTCTCTAGCAAGCTTTTTCAATATTTTCCAAAACCCTTGGCGTGTTAGCTGCTTCCCTTGATGGTTTAAAAACAAAGCATGATTTTGTTGCTTTGCGGATGTAAACCGAGGTCTCCCATATTCCAGGTAATGTTTTATGGCATCAGCTGCAGCACGTCCAATGGGAATAATTCGTTCTTTATTCCCGTTACAACGAACAAACCCCATCGTTAACTGAATATTATCAATCTCAAGACCTATTAGTTCACTAACACGGATACCTGTAGCATATAGCAGTTCAAGCATAGCCTTGTCCCTTATTCCAAAATGATCTTGTGTATTAGGTGCGTCCAGCAGGATTTCTACTTCTTGTAAACTCAATACATTGGGCAGTGATCTTTCAAGTCTGGGTGTTTCTATTTGAACAGATGGGTCTTGATCTGTTGCCTTGGCCCTTAATAAAAATTGATGAAATGCACGGACAGAGGCGATGTGCCGTGCCAATGTTTTCGAGGATTTCCCCTGTTCTTTTAGAAATCTTAAAAAGTGGACAATATGTACACGTTGTACATCATTTAAAGAATGGACGGATTCGACATTTATCAAATAATGAAGATAGTTTTTTAAATCTCGCTCATACGCCATAATTGTGTTTTTGGCTGAACCTTTTTCAACGGTTAAATAATCCATAAAATCCTTTAATTGCTCGTCCATCGCATTTACTCCCCATTTAAATAAAACAACATCAGCCGATCTAACAAGGAAGAATCCTCCTCATACACTGCGTTCGAAACTTTTAGCGCAGCTCCTTCCGGTTCATCATAGCGATGATAATTTTGATATTCTTCATTCACCAACATAATACCATAATAGAAAAGAATCGTGCATCCTGTGAATATGATAAAGACCTTTAAGGTTTTTAATGCTGCTTTTAAAAATAAGATCATCCCGCTTCCCCCAATTTCCAATCATCTAGTAAAATGTATGCCAAAATAGATAAATTTTATACCTAGTCATTGGTAATATAGGGGAAGTTCTTTTTACTAAAAAGAAAAAAGCCCTTTTCAAGGAGCTTTCATTGGTTAATCCGCTTTTTCTTCCTCTTTATCTTTATCTTTATCTTTATCCTGGCATCGGTAACAGATCCCATGAAAAGTGAGGCGATGATCTTTTATTTTAAAATTCCATTTGCGTTCCACAACTGCTTCTACATCTTCAAGTAAATCCTCTTGAATTTCATCAACGGCACCACATTCAATACAAACAAGATGATGATGAAAATGGGCTGCACCTTCCTGGCGAAGGTCATAGCGAGAAACCCCATCCCCAAAATTTATTTTATCAACAATTTTTAATTCCGTTAATAATTCCAACGTCCGATAAACAGTTGCTAAACCAATTTCAGGCGATTTTTCTTTCACGAGGAGGTATACATCTTCCGCACTTAAATGATCCTCTTCATTTTCCAATAAAACTCGAACGGTTGCCTCACGCTGAGGTGTTAGTTTATAGCTTGCTGAATGCAACTGTTTCTTAATTCTTTCAATTCTAGTTTCCATCCTGTAGTCCCTCCCTCGCCACTGTTAATTCTCATTATAACAGATGACAATTGAGAATCAAAATAAAATTATTATAAACTACAATAAACAATTTTCTATATTAAGTATTATATAATAATTACTTTAAAATGGTTGAACTAATGATGGTTTTCATTAACCAAGGCGATAGATAGGCCTCTATCCCAGATGCTGCAGCTATAAATATTACCGCTACAATCAAGGTTAAAATATAACTTTTAAAAAAAGGAAGGATTGGCTGGGCATATTTTTTCATAAACTGCTTTTTGATCATTCGAAGTGAGAAAATCACTGATAATGCTGCCATCATTATGAATACGGGAATAATAATCAGATTCTGAGGCAAAATCGAAACAAAGGCGAGCATAAAGCCCTGCCAGCCCATTTGACTGACTAGAAAACCCACGGTAAACCCAACTACCATTCCTTTAATAAATAATAGAATAAGTATCACTGGAAGACCGATGATTGAAATTCCTAGTATCCACATGAGCCCAATAAACTTACTATTATGGAAAAGGCTTTGCAGGAATAAATCATTGTCTTCTGCTTCTTTTCCGCTCGAGACTTGGCCAAAAAATTGTGATAAATAGTAGAATAAATCTTCCTTCTGAGTAATGCTCATACTGTTTACAACAATTGCCCCAAAGATTACTCCCATTAAAAATAAGACAACAATAA
Source organism: Bacillus sp. ISL-77 (assembly GCF_018613105.1). NCBI lineage: Bacteria > Bacillati > Bacillota > Bacilli > Caryophanales > Bacillaceae > Bacillus > Bacillus sp. ISL-77. The sequence goes on along the minus strand of NZ_JAGGQY010000094.1, from coordinate 17,571 downwards.
ACAAAAAAATTGAGGAATGCTCACGGAAATAACTAGCGGCATCGGACTGGTACAATCGTTTTTTCATTTGCGTATCCTCCTACTATTCTCAGTTCAGTTAATACATTGTATGCCAGTCTAGTATATCTATTCCCACATTTTAATAGATTACATAATAAAACCCGATAGCTTTATGCTACCGGGGTTCATCTTTTTTTAGTCTGAAATTTTTCCGTATTTTCCACCGCCGCCGGCTGCTAGATTTACTTTACCCGCTCTTGCTTTTAGGATAAGGTCGGCGATCCTTTCCGGGACAACCTCTTTCAATCCTTCATAGGGTACATCATGCAAAATCGCCATTTCACTCCCAAAATGATCAACCAGCTTTTCAAGTAAGCGAGGTCCTAAGCCGGGGATAAATTCCAGCGGGACTTGATGGATATAGGGCGGACGGTCTTCTGGACCTTGTTCAGCCGTTTTCAGTTCAAGGATTCTGTCAGCTACACCTTTAATAATTTTCTTATTTCCACATTGCGTACATATTTGATCCTCATCAGCAGCAGGATGATGGCATTCTGCACAAACTGTTTTATGGTATTTACCGAGCAATGGATCAAGACCATAATTTGCGATAATTTTACGTCCATCTTCCTTCTTTAATGCTTTCTGCAACTCTAAAAATGTTGGTTCCTTCATGGCAATGACTTGGTATTCACGGGCTATTTTTGCAAGCGAATGGGCATCAGAATTCGTAACAAATGTATAGTCATGTAATTCCTTTATTTGATCCGCCATAGTCGTATCAGAACTTAATCCAAGCTCAATTGCGTCAATCAATTCCGGGTCCAATACCTCATTAAGTGACTGATTGACTCCTTTTCCATACAAACTTTTAAAAGGCGTGAAAACATGAGCAGGAATGAAGATTCCACCTAACTCTTTTACCTTCTTTTGTAAAACAAGACCCGTGGCATAGATCCGTTGTGAGCTCAGTTGAATATTTTTCAAGTGACCTGACAGCCACGAGGAGAACTCTCTCATGATGGCAAGACTTGGAAAATAACAAAGCAGGTGGATTGGGCCGTTAGATTGTTCGTCATAAATCTCCAATTCAGAACCGGGAATAACCGTTAAATCACCAAACACTAACCCACCGTCCGGATGTTCCACTACATCTCCACTTTGGATAAGACTTTCCATTTCAAGGATGACTTCAGGCGAATGGCTATCGATGATCGCAACCATATTAAGTCCCTTTTCGTGTCGTGCATGCTCAATGATATTCGTAAACGTTAGAGACTTGGCACCGGTGATTTTTACCGGCTTCCCTGTCCAAGTACGTCCAATGTGTATATGTAAATCTACATAGTAGCGATTCATTTATTTTTCAACGCCTCTTGCAATTGTAAGTATTGAACAGCAAAAATCGTTTTAGCATCATATATTTTTTGTTCTTTTACATATTGAGCTGCTTCTTCCAGAGTTAATTCCTCTAGATTAACAAACTCGTCCTCATCAAGTGCTGCTGCATTTTCTTTTTTGCTTAGTCCTGTCGCAACATAGACATGAACGATTTCATCGGCAAATCCTGGCGAGGTGTAAAAAGAAGTAAGCCATTCAAGGCTCTCGCACTCATAGCCTGTCTCTTCCTCCAGTTCACGGCGAGCACAAAGCTCAGGCTCTTCCCCTTTTTCCAGCTTTCCGGCGGGAATTTCAACAATGGTTCGTTCCAGTGCTTTCCGATATTGTTCAACCATTACTACTTTCTTGTTGTCGGTAATGGCTAAAATAGCGACAGCCCCGGGATGTTTAATGATCTCCCGTTTCGATTGTTTCCCGTTCGGAAGCTCTACATCCTGTAAATGAAGACTGATTACTTTTCCTGAGAAAATTTCTTTACTATGAAGTGTTTTTTCTTCGAGATTGCTCATATGGGTCACTCCTGTTCTATTCCTTTAATCTGCTCATACATTTTACCATACTTTATTTGGAGGGGGATGGAATGAAGGTGTACGTTCATGATAAAGGAATCATTCTTGTTGGAAAGGGATGGGAAATACTTCAGAAACTAAAAGAATACAACAAAGATTATTTCACCGTTTCCGAATGGATTGAAAAGGTGAATCAAAAATAAAGTCTTTCGATTGTAGTCTGTCCTTTTCTTTTATAAAATTGTAGAAAAAGGACGGGGTGAGTTTTTGAAAAAGAGAAGACTAGGAAATTCGGATTTGTATGTATCGGAACTAGGACTTGGTTGTATGTCGATTGGAACCGAGGAGAAAACCGCTAGAAAGATTATTGAAGCCTCACTTGAGGAAGGGATCAATTATTTTGATACGGCTGATTTATATGATTTTGGTGAAAATGAAAAAATAGTTGGGACAGCATTGAAGGAAGTCCGTGAAAATGTCATTATTGCAACAAAGGTTGGGAATCGCTGGAGTCAAGATCAGAAGGGATGGTCATGGGATCCCTCGAAGTCCTATATAAAGGAAGAAGTCAAACAAAGTCTTAACCGACTGGGTACCGACTATATCGATCTTTATCAGCTGCACGGCGGGACAATCATTGATCCAATTGAGGAAACAATAGAAGCGTTCGAAGAATTAAAAGCAGAAGGCTATATTCGCTACTATGGCATTTCCTCTATTCGCCCAAATGTAATACGGGAATATGTTAACAAGTCTAGTATCGTATCTGTGATGATGCAATACAGTATCTTAGACCGCCGCCCTGAAGAAGAAGCACTGCCACTTCTTCAGGAACATGGGCTTAGCGTTGTGACCCGCGGACCGCTCGCAAAAGGTCTTTTAAGTGATAAAATGCTTGAGAAGGTAACTGAGAAGGGGTATCAAGACTACAGCTTAACCGAGTTGAATGACGTCTTGCCGTTGTTAAAGGAAAAGGTAGCAGCCACACGCTCTTTTACAGAGATAGCCCTTCAGTATAATCTCGCCCATCCTGTTGTAGCCTCTGTTGTTGCCGGGGCCAGTAGTCCCGAACAAATTAGGAGTAATGCGAAAGCAGTCAGAAGTCAGCCGCTTTCTGAGGAAGAAGTTTCAGTAATTAGAGAGTTAACGAAGGCTGGCATTTATAAAGAACATCGTTAAAAGGAGAGCGTACGTACGCCCTCCTTTTTATATTGTTTTTATTTAAACTCCTTCCAGTTCATGCCGCTCTCATTTAATAGTTCTGCAAATGATTTGTTTTTTTCTTTTAATCGTCTTTCTTCTCTCTTTCTTAGCTCTTCGTCTTCTTTTCTTTTTTCTTCTGCTGCTTTAAGCTGTTCTTGTTGTTCTTTTAGTTGCTTGAATAAATTTGGGTTGATCATATCACCAAGCGTTACCGCTGAATCATCTTTTTTGGGTTTCGATTGATTTTTTTGTTTAGATTGCTTTTTCATTCAAAACGCCTCCATCATCAAAATTTCATTTATATTATACCATGTCACCAAGCATCGCCCATATAAAAAAGCAGGCTATGCTTAATCATAGTCAGCCTGCTCTTACTTGTTATTTTTAATAAGCTTCAAGTACCACGTTTTCGTCCACATACAATGTGGCTTCAGTAGAATTGACAACATCCTCAATCGTATACCCTTTAGCAACTTCTACGAGCCTTAGCCCTGAATCCGTTACATCCATGACTGCACGCTCGGTAATAATTCGATTAACTACCCCTTTACCTGTTAAAGGAAGCGTGCACTGTTTCAATATTTTGGATTCACCCTTTTTATTCACATGCTCCATAATGACAATTATTTTTTGGGCACCGTGGACAAGATCCATCGCACCACCCATTCCTTTTATCATCTTTCCAGGGATCATCCAGTTAGCTAAGTCACCGGTTTCAGATACTTCCATTCCACCGAGTATCGCTAAGTTGACATGCCCGCCGCGAATCATCGCAAACGATTCGGCGCTATCAAAATAGGCTGCACCACTAATTGCCGTAACGGTCTCTTTACCGGCATTGATTAAATCGGGGTCCACCTCATCCGCACCTGGATAGGGTCCGATGCCAAGAAGACCATTTTCAGACTGCAAGACAACCTGTTTATTTGCTGACATAAAATTAGCAACAAGGGTTGGCATACCTATGCCTAGATTTACATAAAATCCGTTTTCTATTTCCTTCTCAGCCCTTATCGCAATTCTCTCTCGAACGGAGACAATTTCATTCACCATTACGCTCTCTCCCTTCTCCCAACACTATTTTCTCACTGTCAATCTCTCAATTCGTTTTTCCTGTGTTCCTTCGATAATTGTTTGTACGTAGATACTAGGGGTATGAATAAAATTAGCATCTAATTCGCCAATTTCACAAAGTGTTTCCACTTCAGCAATCGTTACTTTTCCAGCAGCTGCAATCATCGGATTGAAGTTTCGCGCTGTTTTGTGGTAAACGAGATTTCCCATTTTGTCGCCCTTCCATGCCCTAACAAGACTAAAGTCGGCAGTTAGTGCCTCCTCCAAAAGGTATTCTCTCCCGTTAAAAATCTTTGTTTCTTTCCCCTCTGCAATCGGTGTTCCTACCCCAGCAGGTGTATAAAATGCTGGGATCCCAGCCCCGCCTGCCCTGATTTTTTCAGCCAATGTGCCTTGTGGCGTTAATTCTACTTCGAGTTCTCCAGTTAAAACCTGTCTTTCAAACTCTTTATTTTCACCAACATAGGATCCAATCATTTTTTTGATTTGTTTATTATTTAATAGAAGTCCTAAACCCCACTCATCAATCCCGCAGTTATTTGAAATAACTGTTAAATCCTTTACGCCTTTTTCTGCCAATGCAAGTATCAGGTTTTCCGGTATGCCGCACAAACCAAACCCACCAACCATTAATGTAGCCCCATCATGAATTCCGGCAACTGCATCCTGGAAGGATGTACATATTTTTTTCATCCTGATTTCTCCCCCTAATCCCCATTTTCCCTTTACTATTTCTAGTAAAACCACAGAAATCCTCTTATTTTGTCAAAATCTCTATATTCTTGCCTTTTTGAAATTAACACCACTACAATGAAAGTATGATTATCAAAGAGGGAAAATGATTGCCAAACTGTCTAATTTAAATTTTTCATGAATAATCAATCTTCCATTAATGCATCTTATTAATTGAGACTAGCTTGAAGGGAGACTGATTATTTTGAGCCAAAAACGTGATAAAGGGTCCAGCCAAAAGGGAAAAAACTATGCAGACACAGCAGGTGGAGGCAAGCGGGTGATTGCCGCTGAAGAAATCGAAAAAGCCATCCATCCTACCAAAAGACAGAACGCAGAGCAGTAAATCATTCTGTAAACTCGGAAACCGCTCATTGGTGTACAGCGGTTTTCTTTGTGTTAAAATTAAAACGGGTAATTTATGGGCGCTTGGTACTTATTTTACATATGTTATATTAATTCCTACAGGAGGTGCCAATGGTGAGGAAGGCATTTCGAACTTTGTTTGTTTTGTTGTTTTTCTGGTTATCTCTTGGTTTGTATTTTACAAACCGTCTCATGTATATGAAAAAGAAGGATGAGGAATTAATTTTAAGGCGTGAAAAAGAAGCTGGCCGGTATAATCCCGATGAATTTGATTCTCTTCCAAAACGGGAGGTTGATATTTCTTCGCCTTTTGGATACACAATTAAAGCCCAGCTCGTGGAACCGCACCACACCAATCGTTATATCATTATTTCTCATGGTGTGACCGAAACGAAAATTAATTCCATTAAATATGCAAATATGTTCTTAGAGCGTGGGTTTAATACGTTAATTTATGACCATCGTCGTCACGGGGAATCTGGCGGCAAAACAACTAGTTTTGGTCATTATGAAAAATTTGATTTGAAGACAGTCGTCGATTGGCTCAAAAAAGAAAAAGGACCTCAACTTGAACTTGGAATTCACGGCGAATCGATGGGAGCCGCTACCATGCTGTTATATGCTGGACTCCTTGAGGATGGGGCAGATTTTTATATTGCCGATTGCCCATTTTCTGATTTTAAGGAGCAGTTGGCTTATTTGATTAAAAAGGATTTCAAGCTCATCCCTGGTCTTTTGCTACCGCTTGGGGATGCCCTTTTACGCCTTCGGGACAAATATTCGATCCGAAATGTTTCCCCGATTTCGGTTATTGAAAATATCAAACATCCGATTTTGTTCATTCACAGCCAAAAGGATGATTTTATCCTTCCTACCATGACAAAGGATTTATTTGAGCATAAAAAGGGTCCTAAAATGCTCTTTTTAGCGGCTAACGGCCGCCATGCCCAGTCCTTTAATGAAAACCGGGCTGATTACGAACGGGTGATTGATGAATTTTTACAAAAATATGTTGATCATCCATTGCCAAGCTAAAAACAGACTATCCATCATGGACAGTCTGTTTTTTCTTTAATTATAAGGCTCATACGGCCATTTAGGATTTGCTGCGGACTCTTTAGTTGAAAGCAATTGCACGCTTTAGAAAAGTCAATTTTCATTTGCTCATCGAAAAAGACCATTTTTGATTTTTCTGCATAAACCGTCCGGTCATTTGTTTCAATAGCAATATCATCTGAATCTAATTCTGGGATAAACCACAAAGCTACTACCCCATTTACGGCGCAGCCACAGCCGTCTGTATCGTATTTTAGCTTTAAGTAGCCTTCTCGACTTTTAATTCGCTCATTTATTTTGTTAGCTGCCTCTGCAGTAATAGTTATCTCCAAGTTTTTTGCCCCTCTCATTTAGCATATGGTGATTGTACCACATGTTACGTGAGGTTGATTCATCTTTGCTCATAGATTTAGATCTCCGTCATCCGGATGTCAGCCATGGCATCCATCGGAATCCGGTGCACCTCATCAAAGCGATCTATCACATGAAGCCTTTGCGTCAGTTCATCCCAGTAATGGATTTTGCCAATCACGATTTCATAGTTCCGATTCCGGTAATGGGTGATCGTCACGTACTGATCATATTCAATCGCTTCGGACAAGATCCCGTTCATGAGCTCCAGTTGCTGTTCATCCATTTCTCGTTTCTGTTCGTACCGATCTTCTTTCACCCAATCCCTGAGCAATTTCACATGCTCAGGAAGCATCATCGACGTCCATTTGATCCTTCCACGGTCGCGAATCATCCGCCTCTCCTTCTTTCTCAGTATTCAGTCTTAATTATTTGACTACTGTCTAGCTTTAACGCCGCTAAACGGGCGCTTCCGCATTTATCTTTTATGTCCACCAACAAGTGTAGCCCGATGCTTAGCCGTTCCAGCAACTGTATAGGAAACCGCGCGCAACAAGGAACCTGAACCAAAGCGTCTGCGAACCGTATCAACCACATAGCCGAGCTCTCGCCTCTTATAGGCACCCATGTCGAAAAGATCAAGCTGCAGCTCTCGGTCATCAACAATATTGCTGATCGCAATCGAGATCTGCCGTACCGTCTTTCCAGTGTAATGCTCATGAAATAATTCCAGACACACACGGTACAGTTCCATCGTCACATTCGTTGGCTGGCCGATGCTTCTAGAGCGATGAAAACCGCCGCCAAATTCATCCTGGCTGTAGCCGACTCCGAGACTTATCGTTCTCCCTGCTTTTCGATGCGTCCTTGCCCGCCTTGCTACTTCCTCACACATTTCTAAAATGACCGTCTTAATTTCCGCTTCCTCTTTATAGTCCCTTAACAAAATTTGACTTTTTCCAAAGCTGATTTGTCCTTGGATAAGCGGTGCACCCAAATCAGAAAGGTCAACTCCCCAGGCATGATGATAAAGCTGGTTTCCCATGATACCAAATTTCTTTTCCAGCTTTTCTAAATCATAACGGGCTAGCTGACCGACAGTGAAAATCCCCATCCCATTTAATGTTTTTTCGACACGTCTGCCGATCCCCCACATTTCCCTAAGCGGTGACACATTCCAAAGCTTTGTCTGAACATCTTCATATGTCCACTCAGCCACTCCGCTTTTCTTGGCATCAAGATCAAGACATAGCTTTGCCAGTAACATGTTAGGGCCAATTCCAACGGCACACGGCAGTTGAAACTCCCGCTCAATATCATCCTTTATTTTTTTGGCAATCGTGTAAGCATCCCCCCACAAATGAATGGCACCATCCACTTTAATAAAGCTTTCATCGACGCTATAGACATGAATCGCTTCTTTTGGAACATAGCGGTTAAAGACACGAGAAATTTCCGTGGCAATCCGCAAATACGTTGCCATTTTTGGCTCAACAATTTCAATCCTGGGGTCTTGTGGAATCTCAAACATCCGGGAACCCGTTTTGATGCCAAATTCTTTTTTCATACGCGGCGAAGCAGCAAGGACAATACTTCCCTGCCGCTCTTTTTGACCGACAACCGCTAAATAACACTCCATAGGGTCAAGGCCCCGCATGACAGCCGAACAACTGGCATAAAAGCTCTTCATGTCCACACATAAAATTTTATTTTGCGGCAGTGCACTGTAATCCACCATGGCTTTCCCTCACAATCAGAATATCGAACATTCGTTCTTTTTTATTATATTCATTATCATAAGCGAATATGCGTTCGTATTCAATGGAAATTTTTTGACACCGTTCCTTTATGGAAGTCGAGGAAAACATGATATAATGGATAGTGAGGTGCATGTTTATGGATAAAAAATTGGTGGCTAAGATGATCAAAAATTGTTTTAAACAGTATTATGAGACGGGGACAATGCCTATTGGAGACAACGATTTGGAGAAGCTAAGCAATCAAATCCTTCAAACGAAAGCAGAGGAACCAACTGCAGATTTATACGAGATTGTGAATGATACGGTATATGAGTATTTAGCAGAGTGATACAAAAAACCGCACGAGTGAAAAATTCACAGTGCGGTCGTGATGGACCAAACTTTCTTGATTAATTGTTGGAGAAACCGATATGCTCAATACTATTCTGGAAAAATAATATCCACAATCGATCCGAATCCTTCTTTACTTCTAATAAGGATATCGCCATGATTTTCTCTGATAATTTTAAAGCAAACAGTGAGGCCTAAACCTGTCCCGCGCTCTTTTGTCGTATAAAAGGGTTCTCCTAATTTCTGTAACATCGACTTCGGAATGCCGCCACCGTTATCAATCACTCGTATTCTTATTCGGTTTCCTGGGATTTTTTCGGATTTAATTCTAATCCTTCCGTCCTTTGACACAGCTTCTAACGAATTTTTAAGAATATTAATTAATACTTGTTTTACCTGTTTTTCTTCGATAACTGAAGTTTGTAATAAACCATTCGTTTGAATATCGATAGATGCTTGGATAAGCAACGCTGTCGTATCCAGTAACATTTTCACGTCCTGTATCACTTTTTCGATATTTACTTTGTTATTTTTTTGAATAGAAGCCTGAGGCTTAGCAATAAATAGCAATTCCCCAACCACATCATTGATCCGGTCAATTTCATCAGTCATAATCGACAAATAATATTTTTCTTTGGAATCGAACACGCTTTGATCGAGTAATTTAATGAAACCTTTAATCGACGTAAGTGGATTTCTTATTTCGTGGGCAATTCCCGCAGCCATTTCACCAAGTACTCGTAAATTTTCGGACTTTACCAGCATTTCTTCCTCTTTTTTTCTTTTCGTGATATCAGTGCCAAGACAAAGAGTATGGTTATGATTACCTTTGAAATAAATCGGCAAAAATTGCCATTCAACCGTTCGCAGGTCCCCATTGCAGTTGATGACTGTTTCCTTCGATGAATTCTGATCCTCTTTTAGGAGAAATTCCTTTTTGAAATGATTTTCGTTTACACCAAACATCTCGTCCGGGCTTCTATTGTAAAGCTTGGCGATGGCTTCATTCACGATCACGAGATGATCGTTGCTGTCTTTCACATAAATATAATTCGGATTAATATTTAAAATAATTTCCAAAAAGCTTCTTTCTTCTTTTAATTCCTGATTGATTTTTTCAATCGTTGCATTTTGCAAAGTAAAATACGATGTAAATAAAACGATTGCAGCAAAGAACGAATTTAAGATTGAGAAGAATAGAGGAAACACCAAAAACCCGCTCAAAATCCCGTTCACAAAAATAAATAATGAGGCAAAAACAAGCGAGCGGAAGAACTTCTTTATTTTTCCATCCGAAATTTTTTGACAAATAAATAGCAGGAAAAAGGTATGAACAAAAACAAGAATAATATTGACATAAAATGTTATATTCAACGCGCCATAAATTGGAATATAATGGGCAGGAAAGGTAGGATACTCATGAATCTGGTGTAACCCAACAACTCCAGCCGTAGTAAGGTTCACAAAATAAACAATTGAACTAACCAACAGAACGAAATAAAATATCCATTTATTATAAAACAGTTTATGACGCTTCTTGAGCTTTGAAGTAGCCAGGCCCGTTTTGTAAATGTAAAATACAATATAGTATAACAAAGGCATGATCATAATTGGCCCGAAGCGAAAAATCCTGAAGAGAATTTCCATCGTCGGTATGGATAAAAAATCTTCCGCATATAAAAATGCGATATCTAGCTGCCAAATGGATAATAAAAATAAAAAAATAGAAATCAATCTTGCAATCGCCATTTTGTTTCCCCAGAAAATGATGAGGCCGCAGAAAAACGGGATTAATGATATTGAAAACAGGAGGATAAATTCCAATGGATAAACAGCCCTTCTAGATTTTTGAAAATAATAAACACGAATTGTTGCCGCCGTATCCATGGGAGGTGATGGCAACCTTATTCACATCATTATATTTTAATTCAGTTACAATCGGCAAGTCCAGATAATGTTCCGGGTTGGATTTAATGGCCGCTGGAATAAAATTATGTTCTAAACTGATTAAACTTGCAATTGCCTGAATTGCTCCGGTAGCCCCGAGAAAATGTCCGGTCATCCCTTTTATTGAAGTAATGGGAACCGAATTGCCAAACAGCATTTGATGCACGAAAGCCTCTATCCCGTCATTTTCTTTTATTCCGAGTGCCTGGCTATTGACATAGGTAGGAACCTGTCCATTTAAACAATGCTGCATCGCTTCAAGCATTTTGGCTCCAGACGAGTCGGAATGGTAGATAGAGAGGCCGTTCTGGTTCATAAAGGCTCCCTCAACCCACCCTTTAATGTTCACATTACGGCTTTGTGCAGATTGTTCACTTTCGAGCACAAGAACGCCTGCCCCTTCCGATAAGACAAACCCTTTGTCATCAGAAAAAGGTCCGCCAGCTACTGCTGGGTCTAAATCCTTTGCAGTGAGCCGGAGTTTAGAAAAGCCCTGTACCACTACATCTGTTAACGTACTTTCCACTCCGCCCACAATACAAATGTCAAATTGGCCAGCTTCAATTAACGTTTTACCCAGGTTAATCGCATCCGTACTGGCCGTGCAGCTATTACTCAAAGTAAGAGACATACCATTCAGCTCGAAAAAGGAACTCACAGAGGTGGACAGACTGTTTGTGTTCATATTTCCGATCCCAAAAGGAGAAATTTGATTGGTTTGACTTAGTCTTAGACTAAACTTTTCCACTTCAGCAATATTTCCTCCGGAGGTACCAATAATGACTCCAACTTTTTTATCCTTGATCGTATTTGTTAAGTCCGCCATTTTGATTGCATCAAAAGCAGCTGCAATCGCCATTTGTGCAGTTCTTGGATACCTTTTTAATACTTTAGGTGCAAGAACAGTCAAGTCTTCCTCAATTACCCCACACTAATTGCAGGCCATTCTTAAATTCGACTATTTCTGAAATGACTTTTCCACTTTCTAATACATGTTTAAAATCCGAAACGGATTGAATTTTTGGTGCCTTAATACCGTAGCCTGTAATGAATACCTTCAATCTTAGCTTGCCCCTTTTAAAATCTATTATTCTATCAGAAGTATAAACCTATTAATGGATTATGGAAATGGATTTTCTTAGAAAAGAGGGAGCCATCTGTCTAAAGTAGTTCTTCCTCAATTAACTTAAATTTTCATGTAGCCTTTTTAGGTAGAATGTTCCCAACACACTTCCTTTAGCTTACTTCGTAAGGTAGGGCTTGTATAGTTACTTCCTTGGTCAAATCGACTAAATGAATGCTCCCACCGCTAGTATCATGTATAAAATTTGACAGCAAAACAAAAAGCCCCTGAAACAGAGGCTTAACAAATTATGTCTATTTCTGATTAAAAGCACGTCTGCCAATCCGCTCAAACAGCCGTGGGAAGAGGACGTATACAACGCTTCCCATGTTCATCCAGCGCGGTAAATTAATCTCCCTCGTTTTCGTCAGCATACTATCAACGACTTTTTGGGCGACATATTCAGGATGAAGGATAAATCTTTGCACATTTTTAACATAGGTGCCTTTTTCGTCAGCAATATTGAAAAAGTTGGTAGCGATTGGCCCAGGGTTCACCGAAGTCACTTGTACATTATAATCGGAAAGCTCCATTCGCAGTGAGTTTGTGTATCCAAGTACGGCATGCTTTGAAGCAGAATAGACACTCGATTTGGGCGTGGCAATCTTACCAGCCTGTGAAGCAATATTAATAATATGACCAAAACGCCGTTCACGCATTTTCGGCAGCACCATGCTTGTGCAGACCATAAGCCCGACGACATTGACATCAAACATTCCCTTGATTTCATCGATTGTTGCCAAATGGGCTTCCCGGAAAATTCCAAAGCCGGCATTATTGACAAGGATATCAATCTCTCCGATTCTATCGAAAATCCGTTGAAAAACCTCCTGAACCTGAGCTGTATCCGAGACATCCAGCTTGAAAACATCCACTTTTACTTGATACTTTTGCTGTAGTTCTGTTTGCAGCTGCTCGAGTTTACCAATGCTTCTTGCAAGCAGAACAAGATTGGCACCGCTTGCCGCACATAGCTTGGCGATTTCCGCTCCGATTCCTCCGGAGGCACCCGTAATCACGATATTTTTACCTTTTAAATGTTCCCTAACCATTTCTACACCTCATCTGAGTTGACCCAATGCTTATTACTTAGCTTGATAAAACACGGGCTTAGTATTCTTACTAATAATCTCCCCGATAGATGATAAATAGTCAAGTTGTGCGACGGTTTCCGAAATGGTCAGCATCAGTTCGCGCTGATAAACAGACGGGAACAGGCGTTTACAGATTTCAAAAACGGTGAGCTGCTCTTCTTTTAACCAGCTATGAACCGTCATTGCCCGCTCGTGTTGGCGTGTCAATCGTTTTTCAATCAACTCAGCTAACTGGTAGACTTCCTCGCCGTGACCAGTGTAGACACATTGAATCGGATACAATAGCAGCTTCTTCATGGAGTCATTATGTTGCAACTGCGGTTTCGGTCTTTCTGTTTCACCAGGGGCTGGCGGCTCGAGCAATGGATTTGGTGAAATATGCGCTAAGATTAAATCTCCGCCAATCAAAATTCCATCCTTTTCCCGGAAAAGTGCAATTTGACTTTGGGCATGACCCGGTGTTTCAATGACCTGCCACTCACTTAGCCCAGGAGGTCTCATTCCCTCAACAAGATGTCCAGTTAGTGACCGGTTACATGAATATTTCAATGTTTTTCTTAACTTAGAAAGTAACGAAAAATATTCCTCGGGCAGCCCGAATTCTAGAAAATGCACACGGAAGAATTCCTCTTGTTCTTGAAAAAAGGCTTCTGATTGGTGAATCCATCGTTCATTCAAATAATGACCATATACTTCTAACGAATCCGGAAAAAAATCAAGCATCCCAACATGATCGGGGTGATGATGTGTTAGAATTACCTGCTCAATATCAGCAGGACTTAAGCCTAAATCCCCCATTTGCTCCTTAAGTGACATCCAGGACTGTTCCGTTTTTACACCCGCGTCTACAAGCGTTAATCGCTCGCCTTTAATCAAATAGACATTGACATCTCCGACCGCAAAAGGAGTCGGCACCGTAATTTTGGCTATTCCGTCTTTCCATTTTGTCATTACTAAATCCCCTTAACATTATTGTCGAATAAAGAACCCAACGATATAGATATGAACATTATGTGACATTTATTATATATACTAAAGTGTAGCGACTTTTTAACCAATTGTCATTATTTCTGCATAATTTTTTAGAAAAAATAAAAAATTCAATAAACTTATCTATTGACAGATGGGTTGTTTATCTTGCATAATCTAGTAAAATTTGATTCGTTAGAGCGATGAATAAGGCCAGTAAATGAGAAATGGCGAAAGAGAGTGAAGTTCGACGGCTGAAAGACTTCACCGCCCTCTTAATCATTGAACCTACCTTAGGAGCACTTAGGAAAACCTAACGCATATCCGGCGTTATCGGAGTCGAGTGAACCCTTCTTGCAATTTAAGCAAGGGAAAATGAAGGTGGTACCACGGAAGCTAGACCTTTCGTCCTTTACGGATGAGGGGTCTTTTTGTTTTCTTAATAATCGAAATGGAGGAATATTAATGAAAAAAATAGCAATTATTGGGGCAGGTTCGATGGCTGAGGCATTCATTTCAGGAATTCTTGAAAATGGGCTAATTAATAAAAAAAATATCTGGATTACAAACAATTCTAATCAAGAAAGATTAACTAATTTAGAAACTCGTTATGGAATTCGAACGACTTATAATTTGAATGAACTGTTTGATCAAGCGGACATTGTAATGTTAGCAATGAAACCAAAGGATGTCGCGACAGCCGTCCAATCCATTCGTGAACACTTAACGGAACAAATGCTCGTCGTCTCAGTATTAGCTGGTGTTTCCATGATGACAATTGAAACATTGGCAAAATTACCACTTGCGATTGTAAGGTCGATGCCAAACACTTCGGCTGCTGTTGGAAAATCTGCCACCGCTGTTGCCGTGAATCAACGTGTTACCGAGCAGCAGTTAGAAACAACCAAGAACTTGTTTGGAACAGTTGGCTTGGCTTCTTTTGTAGAAGAAGAGCAGTTAGATGCCGTTACGGGGCTATCAGGAAGTGGGCCAGCCTATATTTATTATCTTATCGAAGCCATGGAAAAAAGTGCAGTAGAAGTAGGACTAGACAAAGAAATGGCCAGTGAACTGATTGTTCAAACACTACTTGGGGCAGCAGAGATGGTGAAAAAATCAAGCAAATCATCTACTCAACTGCGTATGGAAGTAACAAGCCCTGGCGGAACAACAGAAGCTGGCATTAGAGTTCTTGAAGAACACGGCGTCCAGCAAGCATTTATTTCATGTATTAAAGCAGCAACTGCGCAATCCAAAAAAATGGGGGAAGAATTAAGTTCTAGGCTTCAGACTGCAGACCAAACTTCCTAAATTGGACTTTTGCCTAGTTTACATTACACTAGTGAAAAAAGGCTAGGGAAGTGTCGTGGATGCTAACGATCTTATTTTCTTTAGGTATGCTAGTCTGGACTATTTTTCTTTTAGACGGACTGATTGGTTTACGAAAAATAGATCCGCTGGAAAAAGAAGAAGGCATGGAGCTTGGACCGCTATTATCTGTAGTAGTTGCAGCCCGTAATGAGGAAAAACAAATCGAAGCAAGTATCCTTAGTCAGCTGGAGCAAACCTACAAAAATGTGGAATGGATACTTGTCAATGATCGGTCAACTGACATGACTGGAACCATTATGGAAGAATTAACAAAAATAGACCCGCGCCTAAAAGTCATCCATGTTGATCAATTGCCTGAGGGCTGGCTTGGGAAGAATAACGCCTTGTACACGGGCGCACTTCAAGCTTCAGGGAAATGGCTATTGTTTACCGATGCTGACGTAAAATTTAAAAAGCAAGCCTTCGCAAAAGCGCTCCACTATTTTGAAAGACACAAGCTTGACCATCTAACCGCTGCACCAAACTTAAGTGCTAACCGATTTTGGTTAAAATCATTTGTTGCCTTTTTCCTGTTTGGTTTTTCTTATTTTAAACGTCCTTGGTTGGCAAATAACCCAAAATCAAAAATCGGAACAGGGATTGGTGCGTTTATTCTTGTTTTAAAAAAATCTTATGAATCGTTTGGAACACATGAGAAGATAAAAATGCGGCCGGACGATGACCTGCAACTTGGGATGAAAATGAAAAAAGCAGGCTACCGCCAAAGAATTGTGACTGCACTTCATCTTATCGAAGTGGAATGGTATGGAAGTTTAAAAGAAGCATTAGTTGGACTAGAGAAAAATACATTTGCCGGATTGCACTATCGTATCAGCATGGTGATCTTTGCGATCCTCGGGGTTTTTATCACCAACGTTCTGCCCTTTGTGATGATTTTTTCAGGGAATACAACAGTTGCCCTATTAAGCTTTGGAAATATTGTTCTTTGCGGAATTCTTTATGTGGTTGTCATAAAAAAATTAACCTTATTCTCCCCTATGATGTTTTTGGTCTTTCCGATTACAGCCTTACTGTTTATTTATTCGATTATTCGGGCGAGCCTCTTAACCTTTAAGCGCGGCGGTATTGTTTGGAGAGGAACCACCTATCGGTTAAGTGAGCTGCGAGAAAAAGATTAGAAGCTTGATTTTTTCATTAAAAAGATCCTTTTGCTATACTAGAAAAGGATAATTCAGATTGAATTCAGGAGGCTTCTGAAATGGCAGTAAAACTATTTTCACCCTATACAATAAAGGGTGTTACACTTAAAAATCGAATAGTGATGTCACCGATGTGCATGTATTCCAGTCATGAAGATGGCCATGTTCAAAACTGGCATCGAACCCACTACACAAGCAGGGCGGTCGGTCAGGTTGGTCTAATTATTGTTGAAGCAACATCAGTAACACCTCAAGGCAGGATATCCCCTAGAGATTTAGGAATCTGGTGCGATGAGCATATAGAGGGCTTTTCTGAGCTTGTTGGTCTTATGAAGGAGCATGGTGCCAAGACTGGGATTCAACTCGCTCATGCCGGCAGAAAAGCCGTATTAGAAGGTGAAATTCTTGCCCCTTCTGCACTTGCTTTTAATGAAAACATGAAAACACCAAAGGAAATGTCCAAAACGGATATTGAAGAAACAGTAGAAGCATTTAAAAAAGGCGCGGAGCGTGCAGCAAAAGCAGGTTTCGATGTGATTGAAATCCATGGTGCTCATGGGTATCTTATCAATGAATTCCTTTCACCACTTTCCAATAAAAGAACCGATGAATACGGCGGTTCGGCTGAAAACCGCTACCGAATCCTCCGAGAAGTGCTTGATGCAGTGAAAACCGATTGGGAAGGCCCGTTATTTGTGAGAGTATCTGCTCATGATTACCACGCAGAAGGATTAACCGCTGAAGATTACATAACGTTCGCCCAATGGATGAAAGAACAAGGTGTTGATTTAATTGATGTTAGCTCAGGTGCCGTTGTACCTGCCCATATTCACGTTTATCCTGGATATCAAGTGAAATTCTCAGAGACCATAAAGACTGGCGCCAATATCTCCACAGGTGCGGTGGGATTAATCACTTCCGGGATCCAGGCCGAGGAAATTTTACAAAATGACAGAGCTGATTTAGTCTTCCTAGCTCGTGAATTACTTCGCGACCCATATTGGGCCCGGACAGCAGCAAAAGAATTAGTGGTTCCAATTGAGGGACCCAAACAATACGAGCGCGGCTGGTTATAAATCAAAAAGAGGGTGTCTTCTAAATGGTGATGTGACCCCCAAAAGTTAG